>JALVEE010000168.1 GCA_027008645.1 Saprospiraceae bacterium | reverse complement strand
GGGGCAAGACGAAGACCAATGCTAAAATAAATGCAAATTTGATCGGATTGGATTTAGGCTATAAAGTTTCCAAAGCTATTTCACTAGGACTTGGGTTCGAACAGCAAAGCGGAAATGATATGAAGGATCCAAATAAAGAACAAAATGCATTTGCTCCATTATACGGTACTAATCACAAGTTCAATGGACATATGGATTATTTTTATGTTGGCAATCATGGTGGAAGTGTAGGACTTAGAGATATGTTTTTGAAGTTGGGATATAAAAAGAATAAGCTGGGATTGGGTGCTCATTTGCACTATTTTATGGCAGCGAATAATATGGCAAATAGTTTAGATGCGGCTCTCGGTACAGAGCTTGATTTAAGTTTGAGTTATCCATTAGCTAAAGGAGTTGGTTTTAAAGTGGGGTATTCACAGATGTTTGGAACGGACTCAATGGTTGCATTGAGAGGAGGAGGTGTTAAGGATGAGATTTCAAACTGGGCTTGGATGATGATAGTCATCAAGCCGAAATTTTTTACTACCGCGAAAAAATAATTAATAAATAATCATATATGAAAAGAAAAGAATTTTTCAGTTCGCTTTTTGCATTTGTTCCTTTGGTTTTGGGTTTTCTTGGAATCACCAAAATGAGCGCTGATTTTCTTAGTCCGCAAAGGGGTAAAGCCAAAATCAGAAAGATATTTGCTACTTCATTGGAGGATTTGAAAATCGGAGAATCAAAAGAAATGACAGATTTGAAGGGAAAGGAGTTTCTATTGATAAGAACAGAGGACAGAAAGGTAAAAGCTTTGTCAACTACATGTACTCATTTGGGCTGTACAGTGCATTGGGAACAAGATAAAAACAGGTTTTATTGTCCCTGCCACCAAGGTGTTTTTACTCCTGATGGAGAAGTGGTATCGGGACCGCCGCCAAGGAATTTGGCAACATACAATACAGAAATCATCGGGGACAATGTATATATTTATTTAAAGGATAAAGAAGCTTAATATGGGTTTAGCACAATGGTTTAAGACATCTTTTCCGGTTGACAATGAGGCATTGGTCGAAATGTCTTCCGAGCCGATACCAAACCATTTGAAAAAATGGTGGTGGGCTCTTGGGGGGACACCTTTGTACATGTTCGTTGTACAGGTCATAACCGGATTATTATTGGTATTTTACTATCAGCCTGATGTGGATGGGGCTTATGATAGTATAAGTAGAATTACAAATGAGCTTCCATATGGCTGGCTTATTAGAAGTATTCATAAATGGTCGGCCAATATTATGATTGCTTCGGTGATTCTTCATATGATGAGAGTATTTTTTACTCAGACTTACAGAAGACCCCGTGAATTGAATTGGATGTTTGGAGTTACATTGTTTCTCCTTACTTTGATATTTGGATTTTCCGGATACTCATTGATATATGAACAAATGTCTTACTGGGCGATGAAAGTGGGAACCGAGATTGCCGGCGCAACTCCTGTAATCGGAGAATGGCTTGCCACATTTATAAAGGGAGGTGAAGATTTAGGACAGCATACATTGACAAGAATGCACATATTTCATGTTATGATTTTGCCTTTGGCAATGGTTGCATTAATCGGTTTACATATTTATCTGATAAGAACATTGGGAGTTTCGGACTTGCATTTCAAGGACGAACCTAAAACGGAGAAGAAAACATTTCCATTTTGGCCGGATCATGCTACAACAGAATTGGTGATGGTAGCATTGATAATGTTTGTGCTTATAGCGTTGGCATTATTATTTCCGGTACATATGGGAGAGAGAGCTAATCCAAATGTAACACCAATTCATATCAAGCCTGAATGGTACTTCTATCCCGTATTCAGATGGTTAAAATTGACCAATCTATTTTGGGGAGTTATGGGACCAATGATTTTCATTGTTATCTTGTATCTCTGGCCTTTTATAGATAGATTTTTTGAAAAAATTGCACCGGGAAAAGATTTATCCTTTTGGATAGGTATAATTGGAACACTGATAATGATCGCATTTTTCCTTTGGGAAATATTGGGACATTAATTTAATAATAAAAACAAAACATTGATAATTTAAAATTATATTAAAATGGCAAATCTAAACACAAAAAGATTTTTTATAGGAATTTTAAGTATTGCTTTTTTAGCTGTATTATTACTTGCAATATACAAAGAGACTCAAAAGCAATTACCAAATTATAAACCGGAACCCGTTGTAAGCGAGAGCACAAGGCACTGTATGAGTTGTCATGACGAGAAAGGTGAAGGGAAGATTATTGTTGAGCAATGGAAAGACAGTAAGCACGCACAAGTAGGTGTAGGTTGTATCGAATGTCACAAGGCCAAAAAGGATGATGTTGACGGTTACGAGCATCACGGAGACTTCATTGCTACTGTGGTTACACCTAAGGATTGTGCAAGATGTCACGAAAAAGAAGCTAAAGAATTTACAGCAAGCCACCATGCTGATGCCGGAGCTATAATGGGTTCATTGGATAATGTATTGGCAGAGGTAATAGAGGGGCATGCTGCATTTAATAATGGCTCAAATCCGGGTGCTGCTTCAGGGTGTTGGCAATGTCACGGTTCAAGAGTGGCATTTTTGAAAGATGAAGCAGGAGAAATAGTAAGGAATGATGATGGCATACCAAGGTTTGATCCAAAGACCTGGCCAAATACCGGTATAGGTAGGATAAATATGGATGGCTCCAAAGGTTCTTGTTCTGCTTGTCACAACAGACACCATTTTTCAGTTGCTCAGGTAAGACAACCGGAAAACTGCGGTAAGTGTCATATCGGACCTGATCATCCCCAATTGGAAATATACAAAGAATCAAAGCACGGAATCAATTTCTATGCTCATAGGGAAGAAATGAATCTCGATGCTCAACCTTGGATTGTGGGAGAGGATTATAAAGCAGCTCCAACCTGTGCTACTTGCCACATGAGTGCTACACCGGATCAACCTGTAACTCATGAGATAGGCGCCAGAATCTCTTGGACATTGAGACCGAAAGTATCAGAGAAAGTTGATGCTGCATTGATTAAAAAATACAAAAAACTGGGGCAACCTTTACCTGATAATTTCTTGACATGGCAAGAAAGAAGAGGTAATATGCAAAACGTTTGTTCACAGTGTCACTCCAAAGATTATGTGAAAAATTTCTATATTCAATTTGACAATTCAGTCAATATGTACAATGAGAAGTACGGTAAACCCGGCTTGAAATTGATGAAAGCTTTGAAAGAAAACAAATTGGTTAATTCTACACCGTTTGATGAAAAGATAGAGTGGGATTGGTTCTTGCTATGGCATCATGAAGGTAGAAGGATGAGACACGGTGCAGCGATGATGGGACCTGATTATACCCAATGGCACGGTAACTTTGAATTGGCTGAAAATTTCTATACCAAGATGGTTCCGGAAATCAAGGAATTGATTAAAAAAGCAAAATCTTCCGGAAATGTCACAGGAGCTAATAATGTCCAAAAGGTATTGGATGAAGTATTGAATAGTGAAATGCACAAATGGTATTTGGGTAAGATGAGTCCTGAGGAAAAAGCAAAAAGAAAAGAAGCGTCAAAGAAATTTAGAGAAAGATATACACATTAATCATTACATTAGTTTAGCAGGGCATAGTCGGTATGTCCTGTTTTTTATAAAGGGTTTATAATTTTAAAAATCAAGAATAAAATATATTAAAATGGGTTTTTCAAGAAGGGATTTTATAAAAAAGACAGCGATTGCTTCCGCTGCGGCGGCAATTGGAGTTTCTGTACCAACCAAACTCAAAGCTGATTCGGTACAGCGTGCTAAATCCGGATGGAGATGGGATAAGACCACTTGTCGTTTTTGCGGTACCGGATGCGGTATTATGATCGCTACAAAAAATGATAAGATTGTAGCTATTAAGGGTGACGTAGCCGCTCCTGTAAACAGAGGGTTAAATTGCCTTAAAGGTTATTTTAACGCAAAAATAATGTACGGTGCCGATAGATTGAAAAAACCATTGCTTAGGGTAGATGAAGATGGCAATTTCAGTAAACAGGGTAAATTTCAGCCTGTAAGTTGGCAACGTGCTTACGATGAATTGGAGAAGCAAATGAGAAAAACCCTTAAGGAATTAGGTCCCGCGGGAATCGCAATATTCGGATCAGGTCAATATACCATTTTTGAAGGCTATGCTGCATCCAAACTGATGAAAGCAGGATTCAGATCCAATAATATAGACCCCAATGCAAGACACTGCATGGCTTCAGCTGTTGCCGGGTTTATCCAAACTTTTGGTATTGATGAACCGGCAGGAAATTATGACGATATCGAGGTTGCTGACAGTATTATACTTTGGGGAGCAAATATGGCTGAAATGCATCCGATACTTTGGACGCGTATTTCGGATAGAAAATTGGAAAATCCCGATAAAGTAAAATTGATAAACCTCACAACATTTTCAAATAGATCTTCTGATATTTCAGATATTGAAATATTGTTCAAACCCCATACCGACCTGGCTATTATGAATTATATAGCGAGAAAAATCGTATATGAAATGCAAGATGCAATCGATTGGGATTTTGTAAAGAAATATACAGTATTTGCTACCGGACCTGTAAATACAGGATATGGTATGAGAACTGCAAATCACCCTAAATTTACCGATAAAGAAAGAGAAACCGTTAAGGGGCAATCTTCAAAGATAGTATCTAAAGCAGAAGGGAAAACTTTGGCTTACCTCGGATATAAAGAAGGTGATACGATGGAAATGAAGAATGCAAAAGGAGCAGGAAAACATTGGCAAATTTCATTTGAAGAATTTAAAAAAGGACTCGAGCCATATACTCTGGATTTTGTAGCAAATCTTGCAAAGGGAGATCCTGATGAAGATATAGAGACATTTAAAGTTAAATTGGAGGTTTTAGCAAGTAATTATATAGACAAAGCAAGGAAAGTTACTTCGTTTTGGACTATGGGATTCAACCAGCACCAGAGAGGAACATGGGTGAATGAGCAGATATATATGATTCACCTTTTATTGGGAAAACACGCTCAACCGGGCAATGGTGCATTTAGTTTGACCGGTCAACCCTCAGCTTGTGGTACTGCCAGGGAGGTAGGTACATTTGCACACAGATTGCCTGCTGATTTGGTTGTGAAAAATCCAAAACACAGGGCTTTTGCTGAAAAAATATGGAAAATTCCTCCCGGTACAATCAATCCAAAAGTGGGTTCTCATATAGTCAAAATAATGCGTGACATAGAAGATGGGAAGATAAAATTTGCATGGGTACAAGTAAATAACCCATGGGCGGCAACAGCCAATACAAATCATTGGCTTAAGGCTGCAAGACAAATGGACAACTTCATTGTTTGCTCGGATAGTTATCCGGGAGTGTCTGCAAAAGTATCCGACTTGATTTTACCCTCTGCTATGATGTATGAGAAGTGGGGTGCTTATGGAAATGCAGAGAGAAGAACACAACATTGGAGACAACAAGTTACACCGGTTGGCGATAGTATGCCGGATGTGTATCATATAGTGGAAATAGCAAAAAGATTTAAATTAAGGGATGTGTGGGGAGCACAAAATATACCGGGTTTAGAGGGAGGACTTCCGGATGTACTACCCAAAGCAAGGGAAATGGGTTACAAGCCCGACGATACATTGTTCGATGTATTATTTGCCAATGAGGAAGCTAAGAAATATGCATGGCCGGATCCTGTAGGTAAAGATTTTGATAATACGGAAGCTGTAGGAGATAAACGAACAATTACCGGAACAATGGGTGAAGAATGGAAAGGATATGGATTTTTTATTCAAAAATATCTATGGGAAGATTATCGAAAATTCGGAGTTGGACATGCTCATGATTTAGCTCCTTTTGACAGATACCACGAAGTGCGCGGATTGAAATGGCCGTATGTGGACGGTAAAGAAACTCAGTGGAGATTCAATTCAAAGTATGACCCGTATGCAGCTAAACAAAATTATGGTGACTTTGCATTTTACGGTGGTGCATTGAAAGCAATTCCACAAGGAGATTTGAAAGGAGTTACCGATCCGGCCAAAAAACCACTAAAGAATAAAGCTAAAATATTTTTCAGACCGTATATGGATCCTGTAGAAATGCCGGACAAGAAATATCCATTGTGGTTGTGTACAGGTCGTGTTCTTGAACATTGGCATACGGGAACAATGACAATGAGGGTTCCGGAACTGTATAGAGCTGTACCGCAGGCTTTGGCATATATGCACCCGGCAGATGCTGAGAAATACGGTTTGAAACAAGGAGATACGATTTGGGTGGAATCAAGAAGAGGAAGAGTCAAAACCCATGTTGAAACAAGAGGAAGAAACAGGATGCCTAAGGGTTCGATTTTTATACCGTTTTTTGATGAAAAAGTATTGATAAATAAAGTGACCCTCGATGCAACCTGTCCTATTTCTAAGGAGACAGATTACAAAAAATGCGCAGTAAAGGTTTATAAGGCTTAATCCTGTGCTATAAATTAAGATGTATGGAAAATAAAGACAGCTCAAAAATTAGTAGGGGAGACCTGTTAAAAGGTATAGTGAAAAAAGGGGGGTTGATGATGCTCGGTGGATTGCCATGGGCTGCTTATGTCGAAGAAAACAAAGAGGAGGAATTTGTGCTTCGCCCTCCCGGTGCCGTGGATGAAAAGAAATTTGTTGAATCTTGCATCAAATGTGGTATTTGCGTTGAAGAATGTCCTTATGATACTTTAAAGTTGGCAAAGCCCGGTGATGATGCTTTGACGGGAACACCATTTTTTACACCAAGAGATATTCCTTGCTATATGTGTACGGACATCCCTTGTGTTGAGGCTTGTCCAACCGATTCTCTACTGAAGGATTTGGTAAGTGATGATAATAACGACAAGTATGATATTAATAAAGCCGAAATGGGAGTAGCTGTTATAGACAGGAAAAATTGTTTGGCTTATTGGGGTATAAGATGTGATGCTTGTTATAGAGCATGCCCTTTATTGGATGAGGCGATTGTATTGAATTTTGAAAGAAATAAACGAACCGGCAAGCATGCAATGATGAAACCCGAGGTGAATGCGGATATTTGCACGGGTTGCGGAATGTGTGAGCATGCCTGTATTACAGAGAAAGCATCCATATTTGTTTTGCCAAGGGAGAAAGCTCTCGGTAAAGTGAATGATGATTATATAAAAGGTTGGGATGAAGAAGATGAAAGCAGACTTGATTCCAACAATATTTATATCGATAAGAATCAAGTTGAAAAATCTACATTGGATTATTTGAATGATACCGGATCATTATTGAATGATGAGTAATTTAAGCAAATATAGATACTTGATATTGCGGCGTATTGTCCAAATAACAATATTGGTTTTGTTTTGGGGAGCAAATCGCTATGGATGGAAAGTGTTGGTAGGAAATCTGAGTACAGCAAAAGTGTTGGATTCATTTTATCTCGCAGATCCTTTAGCCGTGCTTCAAATCTTAGCCACAGGGACTATTATTAGTCTTGATATATTGATAGGGGTACTGATAATAGTGATTTTTTACGGGTTGATTACAGGGAGAAGTTTTTGTAGTTGGGTTTGCCCTATTAACATTGTTACCGATAGTGCTGCGTGGCTTCGAAAAAAAGGTTATGGGGAGAAAGGGAATAAATATTTGAAATTACCCAAATCGATGAGATATTATGTATTGGGATTGGCATTGATTCTGTCGTTGGTTTTGGGCGTTGCGGCTTATGAAGTGATTAATCCGATAGGAATTACAGTGAGAGAGATAGTATTTGGTTTTGGCATTTCAGCTACGGTCTTGATACTTATATTCTTATTTGATTTATTTGTATTGAAAAATGGATTTTGTGGTCATATATGTCCTGTTGGCGGGTTTTACAGTTTGATTTCAAAATTCAGATTGCTGAAAGTCCATTTGGAAAATGATAAATGTACTTCCTGTATGGACTGCAAAACAGTTTGTCCTGAAGTGCAAGTTCTGGGAATAGTAGGCAAAAAATCGGGTGATATATCGCAAGGTGCTTGTACCAATTGCGGTAGATGTATTGAGGTATGTGAAGATGATGCCCTTAGATTCAAGTTTTTTTAATAGTTATATGATTTTGGGTTAAAGATAAAAAATAGTAATAAAACAGTTTAAAAATAAGACTTATGAAACGGTATTTAATAGCATTATTAAGTTTAATGATTGTGACTTTGATTAGTTCTTGTGGAGGCGATAAAAAGGATACAAAATTTGATAGTGATTTGGATAAAAAAGTTGCAAATAAAGGAGAAGCGTTGTTGCAAGACGAAACAGATGTTGGGGAGATGGTAAATTATTCTGATGTGGCGGAAAATAAAAGCAAACCTATGGATAGGTCATTTGAAAATGCACCACCGCTAATTCCACACACTGTAAAAGGGATGATGGTTATAACTAAAGAGCACAATTTGTGCTTGAAATGCCATATGCCGGACAAAGCTAAAGCAGAGGGCGCAACACCTATGCCTCCGACGCATTTTACCGATTATAGACCCCAAATAGTCGAAAAAGAAGGTGTGTATGAGGTGAAAGCCAAGGAAAATGAAATAGTATCTGCAAGTACTAATAAAAAAGTCAATATGGCTCAGTATAATTGTAATCAATGCCATGTGCCTCAGGCTAAAACTACCGTGAAGATAAAAAATACATTTAAACCTGTATTTAGAAATGCGAGAAACAAAAACAGATCAAATTTAAAGGACAATATATCAGAAGGAGTAAAATGAATTTATCAAGCGTCATAGTAAATACAGCACCGGAAAATACAGGAGATTTGATTGATTTTATTAATAAACATCCTGATGTTTGTGAGTATCATCTTCACGATGACAAGGGCAGAATCATAGTTACAATTGAGGGTGCAGGAGTGGAAGAGGAAGTGGCAAAAATGCAAATGATTCAAAAATTCCCAATGGTAATCTCAGCTGAAATGGTGTTTGCTTATAGTGAAGATGAGCTTGAGAAAAATAGAGAATTGCTGGATAGTAACGATAAGTTACCGGAATGGTTGAATGATCCAAATGTCAAAGTGAGCGATATTAAGTATAATGGAGATTTAAAGGGGAGATTCTAATCTATTTTTGACCTCTAACCAATAAAAGGATAGCTATAATACCAAAGATTATATTGGGCAACCATACTGCGAGCACAGGATTTATGTCTATACTGTTTGCAAATGTGATTGAAAACTTAGATGCCAGTACATAGAGGCTTCCAATTGCTATGCCTAATGCGAGGTGCAGGCCGATTCCCTCTCTTGATTTTCTCGATGATATAGCAAAGCCAATCAAGGTCAAAAACAGAATAGAGATAGGATCCGCATTTCTTCTTTGGAGTTCTACGACCAGATTATTGGCACTACTCAGACCTTTTTGTCTCTCATATTCGATATGCTCTCTCATTTCTGAGGAAGTCATCAGCATAGGCAGGTTTTCGTAGTGTATAAAATCATTTGGATATAGATTTAATATGGTGTCTAGTTTTTTTCCTTTTTGTATATCTATTTCTTCATGCAGACCGTCTATTTTGCGGATATAATAATCTTCAATAGTCCATGTGTTAGGAAGTTTTTTCAGTTTTATCCTGTTGGCTACCAATATTTCTTTCAATTCATTGGAATTGTATCTTTCAAGTCTGAAATCCATAGCAGAAGTATCTCTTTTTCGATAGTATCTAAAATATGCAACGGTCTTTGGGTCAAGATAAAAGAATACTTTATCTGAAAGAGTTTTCTTTTGTGATTTATATAAATATTTGTTCTCAAAATCTCCTTTGATTTTTGTGCTTTTCGGAATGATGACATTATTTGCATATAAATGAATAACTGTGATTAGGGATGCAGCAATCATATAAGGAACAAGAATTCTGTAGTAGTTTATTCCCGAACTTAGAATTGCGACAAACTCCGTGTCTTTTGCCATTCTTGAAGTAAAAAAAATCACAGATAGCAATGCAAATAATGGCCAAAGGAGTCCATTAATCCAAGGTATAAAATTCAGATAATAATCAAATAATATCTCGTGTAAAGTCATAGGGCCGCTCAAAAACTTATCTATTCTTTCAGGAAAATCTACTACAAGCGCAATGGTTGTAATGAGAATCATCGTATAGAAGAAAGTCCCCAGATATTTTTTTATTATGTACTTATCAATAAGTTTTAGCATATGCTTATACGATTATGGTCAATGTTGCGCCAAAAAGCATTGTTCTTTATAGACGTAATCCCAATTTTCTTACCTGTTCTGCTTTCCAAACGTTAAAATCGCCTTCAATAATATGTTTGCGAGCTTCTTTTACCAATTTAAGATAAAAACAGAGATTGTGATTTGAGGCGATTTGAAGTCCTAATAGTTCTTTCGCTCTAAACAAATGATGCAGATATGCCTTGGAATGAGTATTGCTTAAATGGCATTTTACATCGGTATCGATTGGATTAAAATCCTCTTTCCATTTTGAGTTTTTAATATTTATCATCCCTTCAGAGGTAAATAGCATCCCATGTCTGGCATTTCTTGTAGGCATTACACAGTCAAACATATCGACACCCAGGGCTATACTTTCAAGTATATTGACAGGTGTACCTACACCCATAAGGTATCTGGGCTTGTCCTCGGGTAATATATTACATACCAAATCTGTCATCTCATACATGTCTTCATGAGGTTCCCCCACAGAAAGTCCTCCAATGGCATTTAATTCTCTTCCTTGTTCTGCTATAAATTCGGCAGAAGCTGTCCGCAAATCCTTGTATGTACTTCCTTGAACGATTGGAGCGAGTATTTGCTTGTGACCATAAAGACCTTCCGTCGAGTCAAATCTGTCGATACATCTTTTGAGCCATCTGTGTGTCAATTCCATTGAATTTTTTGCATATCTATAGTCGGATGGATACGGTGGACACTCGTCAAAAGCCATCATAATATCAGCTCCGATTTGTCTTTGGATATCCATTATGGATTCAGGGGTGAAATGGTGTTTAGAGCCATCGATATGAGAGTAAAACATTACACCCTCTTCTTTGATTTTTCTTCTTTTTGCCAAAGAATAAACTTGGTATCCTCCACTATCTGTTAGCATTGGTCTGTCCCAATTGATGAATTTGTGTAACCCACCTGCATTTTGCATAATGTCCATTCCTGGTCTGAGATAGAGATGGTATGTATTTCCAAGTATTATTTGTGCTTGGATATCATCTTTTAATTCACGTTGTTCTACTGCTTTAACAGTACCTATAGTACCTACCGGCATAAAAATCGGTGTTTGGATTACTCCATGGTCTGTTTCAAGAATTCCGGCTCTTGCTTTGGAGTATTTATCTTTTGATTTAATTGTAAAGCTCATATTTATTGATATTGGGCTGCGAAAATAATGCTAAAATTTAAAATATACGTCATTTTAGAGTTAAATTGGTATTATACCAAATTAAATACAACTTACTTAATGAAAACCAAAATAGGCGTATTTCATTTTTTCGCTTTACCCATTGCTTTGCCTCTGACTCCTAAAGGAGAATCAACCCGCAACGCGAAAAAATGAAATTCACCCACCAAAATGTACGATAAATTCGTTATATCATGAAGAAAGGGCGTGTCTTATTTTAGACACGCCCTTTTTTTTTAATAGCCGTTAATATAAAACACACAATTTAATCAAAATGATGTGTTCTCAAACCGGCATTACTTGTGTTCAAATTTTGTATTTGGGTCTCCATCTTCACCTTCAAGTTCAAGAAGTGTTTCAGTAAGAGCCACTATCTTTGCGGTGTCAATAACTGTACCGAAAAGAGGAACAGTTAAAGTGATTTCAAGTTCGGTTTCATCACTTAAGAATTTCCATGAACCTGATAAATCTCCCAAATCAAAATCACATTTTTTGCTTCCTGCAGTTTGGCTGAAAGAATTATCATCTTTAAATGTTATAATATCATCAGCATTGCAAGGCTCATCGGGATTAACGTATTTCCACGGAGCAGAAGTTAGTAAATCTGTTTTTGATTTGTCTTTGTTACAAGCACTTAAAGCTATAACAAAAATTACAACTAATAAAGCGAGTTTTTTCATAGTCAAAAGTTTTTAGTTTAAATAATACCGGCAAAAGTAATATATAATTTAAACTTGAACTAATTATTAATCACAAAATTATAAAAAAAAGAGAGTAAAATTAAAAAATAAAAATGTTCATTGAATACTGTATTATTGAATTATTATTATTTTTCTGATTTTAATTTTGCCAACCTCTATTATTTCTGATATTTTCTTTTGTTTTGTGTACAAAAGAAAGATTTTGTTTGATTTAGCTCATGTACTTCCTGAGTGGATTTAACCCGCATTATTCACAAGTGAACTTTCACTAGGAAAACCCGTGAATAATGAGGGTTAACTTGAGATTGAAATAAATAATTTTGCTAATTATACAAAAAGCCTAAACGCTTTGCGTATATTAGCGACTTTTGTTTAAATCGTATAATTGTAAAAAAAGTAATATTATGAGAAATTATTTTTTCTTTTTATTTTTATTGATAAGTACTATTGCATCTGCGCAATTTGACATTTATTTTGAGAATCATTCTCTTAGAATGGATTATATTCATAGTGGAAATGATAAAACAGATAATTATGCATTCAAAGAATTTATTAAAGAGGAGAAATGGGGAGGATCGCATACTCAAATGATTGAAACATTTGAATACGGGAAGTATTTTGTTAAAGTTTTTGATAAAAACACTGGAAAATTGATTTATTCAAGAGGTTACGGTAGCCTGTTTCACGAGTGGAGTACCACTAAAGAAGCCAAAGAGTTTAGCCGTAGTTTTGAAGAGACCGTTCTTATGCCCTTTCCTAAAAACGAAGTAATAATTAAGTTGTATTCACGGAATAAATCAATGACTTTTGATGAAAGATTCGTCATACCATTCAATCCGCAAAAGACATTTTTCGAATATAAAAATGATAATATTTTACCTGTCATCGATATACATATATCAGGAGAACCGAAAAAGAAAGTGGATATTGTGATATTGCCTGAAGGTTATACGGAGGATGAATTGGGTAAATTTATAAAGGATTGCCATACGCTTACCAATCAGTTTTTTGCTTTCGCACCTTATAGTCAAAACAAGGATAAATTCAATATGAGAGCGGTTTGGATACCGTCAAAAGAGTCGGGAAGTGATAGCCCGAGAGATAGCGTGGAAGTTAGTACTGCTCTAAACACAAGTTTTAATACCCTGTATTCAGATAGATATTGTATGACTTTGGATTACCATAGGGTAAGGGATTATGCTGCGAATGCTCCGTATGATCAAATCTATATATTGGTTAATACGGATAAATATGGAGGTGGGGCTATTTACAATTATTATTCGGTAAGTGTCAGCGGTAATCTGAAATCTCCTAAGGTATTTATTCACGAATTTGGACATGCTTTTGCAGGTTTAGCAGATGAATACGGGTATGAGGATTCATTTGAAAATATGTATGCCAAAGGGGTTGAACCATGGGAGCCTAATATTACAACATTGGTTGATTTTGATACCAAATGGAAAGATATGGTTGCTTCCAATACTCCCATACCGACTCCTGCCAATGCTAAATATACGGATAAAATCGGGGCATTTGAAGGAGCAGGATATGTAAAAAAAGGAGTATATAGACCAAAAATGGACTGTATGATGAGATCGTTCGATGGAGATGTTTTTTGTGAAGTCTGCAGCAAAGCGATTGTTGATATGATTAAGTTTTATAGCGAATAAAGAATTTCTACAGGCGTATTTCATTTTTTTCGCATTGCGGGTTGTTCCTCCTTTAGGAGTTAGAGGCAAAGAGTAGGTGAAGTGAAAAAATGAAATACACTCACCCATTACTACCGTATATTGCGTTCCGCATCCATTTTCAACACAACCCCCATCATGATACTAAACACGATCAGAGAAGACCCCCCTTTGCTGATAAACGGTAGAGGAATGCCTACGACCGGCAATAGCCCCATATTCATACCTATATTCATAAAGAAGTGAATGAAAATATATCCTGCTATGGTATAGGCAAAGTATGAAATGAAATTGTTTTTTCCTCTTTCGGCTATTTTTATCAATCTCAATATTAATAATAAAAATAAAATAATAACGCTTACCACTCCGATAAACCCCTGTTCTTCCCCAATAGAGCTAAATATGAAGTCAGTTGTTTGTTCAGGAACAAAATTAAGTTGTGTCATTGCCCCTTTTAAAAATCCTTTTCCTTGAATACCTCCTGAACCAATTGCTATTTTGGATTGCAGTACATTATAAAGAGAGCCTCTCGGATCACATTTTTCAGGATTTAACCAAACATTTAATCTATCTTGTTGGTGTGGCTTGAGGATATTATGAAAACTGTAATTGGTGACAAATGAAAGAAAAATGATAGTCAAAGCTGTTATTGGTACCAGAATAATATTATTTTCTCTATTTTTAAGCCAATGTAAGAAAGTAACTACTATTATTGCTAAGCTCAAAATCGCTATGGTATGTATTTTATATCCTTTGTAATAAGCAAATGCGGATACTGATGAAATTATAACTGCTGCAATATTCCAATATTTATTGTTGGAGTACATTACGGAATATATTAAGATTGATAGCAATAGTGCTCCGAAACTTACCAATTGTGGATTGTAAATAAGCGTAATTATAAATGTAGCTGCCAGTATTCCTGCAATTATATAGAAAATTACCGTGAAGCCTGCCCGGTAATATAGTATCAATATTGATAAAAAGATGATTGCCGAACCCGCATCAGGTTGAAGTAAAATCAGTAATATTGGAATAATTACAATTAAGGATGCTTTTAAGATAGTTTTAAGATTACGAAAATCATTTTTATAATGGGATAAATATGAGGAAATAGCCAGTGCAGTACCAAATTTGGCAAATTCCGAAGGCTGAAATGAAAAGCCGAATATATTGAACCATGACCTTGCTCCTTTGATATCCGAACCAAATAACAGGACTGATATTAGGAAAATGACCGAAATAGCATAAATGGGAAATGCAAAAGTACTCCAAAATTGCCAATCTATAACATACGAAATAAAGAAGAAAATAATTGAGACAATAATTATAATAAAATATTTGCCTACTTGCGTGTGGAAATCCAAAAAAGCATATGGCGCTTCTTTGTCATAAAGAACAGAATATAGTGAGATAGCACCAATTGTAACCAGACTGATATAAATAGCAAATGTTAACCAGTCGAATCCTCTTTGGTCAATTACTTTTCTTCTTGGCATTAATCAACTCTTTCGATAAATTCACTCTCTCTGATTTTTTCCCAGACTGTTATAGCACTTGGAAAATACTCCTTTACCTCATCTAAAAATGCTTGCGCCTTTAATTTTGAATTGAATCCTCCCACTTTTACTCTGTAATACGGACTTACTTGTTCCCAAACGACATTGTTTATATAAGGAAATCTACTCCTGAATTTGCTCATTGCTCTTTCCATTTTTCTTCTGTCATCGGTATTGATAATCTGAATTCTCCAACCGATTACATAATTCTTATCCTTATTCCATTCGATAAATTTTTTTACCAAATTTGTGACAGCCGGCTCTTCATTGACAAATGTATCTTGAGCTTTAATCATTGAAATGGAAAAAAAGAATATTGATAAAAAAATAAGTAAAAGTTTCATAGTATGAAATTAATAATTTTAATTTTTGGATTGTTACAAGCGTACAAAGATAATATTTTAACCCGAATTATTCACCACTTTGTTTTATATATTTGTATATATCCTTGAAAAAATATGTATTGTGTTCACGATAATAAAAAATTAATACCCCAAATTCAGGGTAAGGTTTAATCCACCTCTTCAAAATTTCTTGTAAAAAAGCGAAATAATGAAATACACCCCTTTTAACGCAGTTTTAATATTGAAAAATATATTTTTTGTGAAAATATTTACTTACAAATCAGTTTAGCACTTCAATCATTTTTTTCAGTGTTTCTTTAGGACTTTTTGTCTTAAGAATACCCGAACCGGATACAAATATATCACAACCGGCATCTGAAATCATTTTTATATTATCCAATTTTACACCGCCATCTACCTCAATTTCGATATGAGTTGCATTGTGATTTTTCAAAAATAGATTCAATCTTTTCAATTTGTCTATTGTATTCGATATAAAACTTTGACCTCCGAAACCTGGATTGACAGACATTATCAATATCAGATCAATATCGGTAAGTATATTTTCAAGTGATAATATAGGAGTATGAGGATTCAATGAGATACCGGCTTTTACTCCCCGGGCTTTTATTTTTTGTAGCACTCTATGCACGTGTGGTGTCGATTCCATATGAATTGTGAGATAGTCCGCTCCTGCATCTATAAACTCATCTACGTAATCGCCCGGATTCTCAATCATCAAATGAACATCAAGAGGTATATGAGCCACCCTTTTTATAGCTTCTACAATAAAAGGGCCAATGGTTATATTGGGAACAAAATGCCCGTCCATTACATCAATATGCAGCAAGTGAGCTCCCCCCTCTTCCAACATAGCAATATCTTTTTGTATATTGGAAAAATCCGCTGAGAGTAATGACGGAGATATTTTTTTTGTTTTCATCTTACAGTTTTATTGAACTTGTTTAATATGCATCGCAATATTACATCAAATAAATGCCATATGCACATTCAAAGATAATAAATTTTATAATTTTGCAAAAATAATTAGATGAGACTAAATAAATATATCGCTCACTGTGGTATTGCTTCGAGAAGAAAAACTGCTGAATATGTAAAACAAGGGTTGGTTACTGTCAATGATAAAGTTGAGGAATCTCCGGCCTATATTGTGAAAGAAGGAGATATAGTAAGGTTTAGAGGAAAAATAGTAAAACCGGAAGAAAATTTGGTCTATATTCTTATGAATAAACCCAAGAGAACCATTACAAGCCTTAGTGATGAAAAAGGAAGAAAAACGGTGATGGATATCGTTAAGAGCAAAATTCCTGAAAGGATTTATCCTGTTGGAAGATTGGATTATTTGACTACAGGTTTGCTCTTGCTTACAAATGATGGGGATTTGACAAAAAAGCTTTCTCATCCCAGCCACAATGTGCCAAAAGTTTATCAAGTGACTTTGGATAGGGATTTGTCAACAAAAGATTTGAAGACTATTGAAGATGGTTTTGAATTGAAAGACGGTATGGTGAAAGTCGATTGGATAAAAAAAGTAGAAGGTCAAAATATTTATAATCTCGAAATTCACATGGGAAGGAATAGAATAGTCAGAAGGATATTTGAGCATTTTGGTTATTCGGTGAAAAAACTCGACAGGATTTATTATGCCGGTCTTACGAAAAAAGGTTTGACAAGAGGTTGGTTTAGGCATCTGACAAAAAGAGAAGTGATAATGCTGAAGCATTTTACGTAATTATTGTGTTTTGTTTTTTTATTCAAAAGCTTATTTTGTTATAAATTCAAGTCTCTTTTAAACAATTATCTGATTGGTACGTTTTTTGACTAATACAATTAGTGGTACCAAAATAATTTTGAATATATAGTTAGTATCTATAAGAAAACACATCAAAGATGAGATTTTATCAGGATTTAAAAAAGAGCCTGTTTTCATCTGCAAGTTGTTTTTCGGGCAATATACTGATGTTACTAAATATGATATATTAATGGCAAAAATAAGACTTACAAAACAGTTTGATTTTGAAGCAGCTCATGCTTTGGAAGGATACGAGGGAAAATGCCGTGATTTGCACGGACATTCCTATCATTTGGATGTAACGGTGCTCGGAGAAGTGGATTATGATTCGGGTGAACTCGAGGGTAGTATGGTTATGGATTTTGCGGATTTAAAAAAAATAGTGAAGCATACTATCATTGATAAATTTGACCATCAACTAATACTTCACAAGGATTCAAGATTTGTAAGCATCAAAGATAAAAATCCAAGAATGATGATCGTTAATTATGTTCCTACTTGTGAAAATATGCTGATTGATATTGTTAATAGACTGAAAAAAAATATGCCGGAAAACTTAGAGCTTGCAACTGTTTTTCTAAGGGAAACACCAAGGTCTTATGCTGAGTGGCATAAAGATGATAATAATTAATTTTTCAAAGATTCCACAATGAATATAACTATAGTCGGACTCGGATTAATAGGCGGGTCAATAGCCTTGGATTTAAAAGCTTTGGGACATAATATCATAGGTGTAGATATTAGCAAAAAACATATTGAACAAGCATTGGATTTGGAGTTGGTCAACGAGGTATCTTCTCTTAGCGATGCTTTGCAAATTTCCGATATTGTTTTTCTTGCAATTCCCATAAATGGTATTAAAAAATCTCTACCCGGCATTTTGGATAAAATATCTTATAAAACTACGGTCATAGACGTAGGGTCAACCAAATATAGTATTTGTAAAAAAGTAGAAAAGCATCAAAAACGAGGAAATTTTGTAGCGGCACATCCTCTTGCAGGAACAGAGTATTCCGGGCCAAAAGCAGCTTTGAAAGATTTGTTTGCAGGCAAATCCAATATCATTTGTGAAGAGGATAAGAGCGATGAGAAATCTCTTGAAAAAGCGGTTGGTATTTTTAATCAGTTAGGTATGACTACTATGTTTATGAATCCGGAGGATCACGATAAGCATATGGCCTATGTGTCACATTTGTCGCATATAAGCTCTTTTATGTTGGGACAAACAGTACTTGAGATAGAAAAAGATGAGAAGCAAATATTCAACCTGGCAAGTACAGGATTTGAATCTACAGTAAGACTTGCCAAAAGTTCGGCAGAAACATGGATTCCAATATTTGAAAACAACAAAGAGAATATCAGTGATGCATTAGAACAATATATTGAAAACTTAAATCAATTTAGAAAAGCTATCGACCGCGGAGATAAAGAAAAAATGTATGAGATGATACATAATGCCAATAACATTCGTAGGATACTTTTAGGTATGAAGTTAAAAGTAACAAAATTGAGTTAGTAGCATCTTTGGCAAATAGCGTATATTAATTGGATATTATAACCCTGTCTATACAAAATCTATATGTCGTCATTGCGACAAAAAGGCTTATTAATAAGCATTATTAATAATAACAGCCCACCTTATTATACCAAAATGTGTCTTGTTATCGTTCAATAGTGATTTTTTATATTAAACACAATAAAATTAACAAACTTATGAATTCAAAAATTTTAAACAAATCTATTCTATTTTTTAGCTTCCTTTTGGTAAGTGCTTTTGTAATGTTCGGTTTCCAGAGCAAAGACGTAAAAACGACACATGATAATACAGAAAAAATAATTAAAGCTAATTCTCTTAATATTCAATCAGTAAAAGCCAATGCATTCTCTGATAAATGTGGCGCAGGAAAATGCGGTAAAGGAAATAAAGCAGCTAAAGCTATGAAATGCGGTGCTGGAAAATGTGGAAAAGCACTGAAGAATGTCGCGAAAGACAGAGGATTTATGAATAAGGATACCGATGGTGACAATAAAGTGTCAAAAGCCGAATTTGTCGCTGATGCCCTTAAAGAATTTCCAAAAAAAGATAAAAATAATGATGGAAAAATAAGCAAGGATGAGTGTCCTATGTTTAGTAAGATTTATGACGGGCCTAATGATTTTATGACCAAAGATGAGTTTGTCGCAGCTCATAATAAAATGTTTGCAAAATTTGACAAAAATAAAGATGGTTTCATCAGTCAAAATGAAGCACAATATATGAAAAATAAATGCGGCGAAGGAAAATGCGGTGAAGGAAAATGCGGTAAGGGTAAATGTGGCGAAGGAAAATGCGGAAGTGGAAAGTGCGGAAGTGGTAAATCAGGCAGTATGAAAGCAAGTGGAAGCAATACAGTTGACGAGTCTGAATTGAAGCACAGTTGCGGAGGTAAAAAAGCAGCCGGTTGTTGTAAAAAATCAAAAGGATGCAGCAAAGGGAAGAAATCTAGTTGCAAGCATTAATACCAAATGAACTCTAAAATTTATTTGGTATAAGTTTTAGTTTTTTTTAAAAAATATTGTAAAGGGTTTGTATTGTTTCAAACCCTTTTTTTGTATCTTGTGCTTATGAAAAGTATTGTTGTAAAAAAGATTCAATCGAGAAGAAGTTTTTTAAGTAAATTGGTTGGAGCCGGTATCCTGATAAATATCCCATTGATTGATTCTTGTGTATCAAAGTCAAAAGAGGGGATATTGAGTGGGAGGCAAGAGCTGATAATTAAAACCTTGATTGAATTTTTGTACCCGAGTGATGATTTTGGCCCTGATGCTTCTAAAGTCAAAACGTATGAGTATTTTGTTTGGACTATCTCTGACAATTATATAGATCCTGAAGAAAATGCGTATTTGATAAATGGTATTAATTGGATAGATGAGACATCGGTTGAAGAGTACGGGAAGCATTTTGAGAAACTAAAAGCAAGGGAAAAATATGATTTGCTCAAAGGGATTATTAATAAGGAATGGGGCGAAAACTATTTCTCCAAAGTTTTAACCCTTGTAATAGAATCTATGTTTGCCGATCCGATTTATGGTTCAAATCCTAAGGGAATAGTTTGGCAATGGCTACACCACAATCCCGGGCAACCGAGACCAAATGAAAATAATAAATACAAAACCATATTGGATAGAAAGAAAGAAAATTTTGCTATTAGTTCATTGGAGCAATTGTGAAATATATACTCGTTTTCAATAAATATTAAATATGCCAAAATCTATAAAAAAATATGATATATGTGTGATTGGTAGCGGTGCAGGAGCCGGCCCTGTGATCTATGAATTGAGTAAAGCCGGATATTCTGTGATAGTTCTTGAGAAAGGACCTTGGTATAGGACTAATGACTTCACAAAAGATGAGATTACAGCGGTAAGAAGGAGTGTTTATACACCAAGACTTCAAGATGAACCACAGGTGATTGAGGATATCGATAGTGAAGGAAAATGGGTGTCAAAATCCAATTATGATACAGGCAATGATTTTTGGAATGGTAATTGTGTTGGAGGATCTTCCAATTTTATGAGTGGGTATTTTCAGAGATTAAAGCCTGCGGATTTTAGATTATTGAGTGAGTACGGTGAGATTAAAGGAGCTAATATAGTTGATTGGCCTATAAGCTATGAAGATATGGAGCCGTATTATACCAAAGTTGAGAGTATAGTGGGAATATCGGGAAGAGTGGTAAATCACAGTAGATTGGAGCCTCGCTCCACAAAAGATTTTCCTTATCCTCCCCTTGCTGAAAATATAGTGTCCTCATGGATTGATAAAGCAGGCGAAAAAGTTGGAATTGAGACTATACCAATGCCAAGGGCTATTCTTTCCAAACCAAAAGACGATAGAAATGCGTGTGTTTATTCCAACTATTGTGGTAGCTACGGTTGTTCGTCCAATGCCAAAGGGAGTTCGAGAGTGTCATTGATTCACGATGCCCTAAAGACAGGAAATTGTACTGTAATTCCAAATGCTAAAGTTTATAAGTTGGAGACAAATGACAAAAAAGAAGTAGAAAAAGCTTGGTATTATAATATAGAGAATAAAAGGATTGCTGTCGAGGCTGATTTGTTTGTGTTGGCAGCTCAAGCAGTTGAGACTTCCAGACTGTTGCTGATGAGCAAAAGCAAATATTTCCCCGCTGGGCTTGCTAATAATAGTGGGCAGGTAGGCAGGAATTTTGTGTTTTCGGCCGGAGGAGTAGGAGGTGGAGAATTTTATCCGGATAAGATGAGTGAAGCTGATGCTAAAGCCATGTCTGTCCCAGGAGTATTTGTAAATAGAACCATACATCAGTTTTATGAGTACAAAGATCCCAAAACAGGAAAGAGGACAAAAGGAGGAACAATTGATTTTTTGTTTGAACACGCCAATGCTATGGTCAAAGCAATAGGGCAAAAATGGGATGATTATGGTAATCTTGAATATGGAACAGGCTTTAAGAAAAAAATCAAAAATTACTTTGAGAATGTAAAGAAATTAAAGTTTGAAGTATTTGTGGATTGGCTACCAACTGATAATTGTTTTATCTCCCTCGATGATAAGGTCAAAGACAAATGGGGAGATCCGGTTGCTAAAATTAGAATAGGTAACCACCCACATGATTTGGAAGTAGGTAGATATTTGGCATCCAAGGGAGAAAAAATACTCGAAGCAATGGGTGCAAAAAATATTTACTCAGGTATAAGCGGTGCACCACCCTCTAATCTACAAGCCGGAGGGTGCAGGTTTGGAGTTGATCCTAAAACCTCGGTATTGGATGCTGATTGCAAAGCTCATGAGCTTGATAATCTGTATATAACCGATGGTAGTTTTATGCCAACCGGTGGAAGTGTTACATATACATGGACGATTTATGCAAATTCATTTAGAGTTGCAGACAAAATTTTAGAAAGATTAAAAAAATAAAAAACAATCTACATCTTTTATTTTACATAACCTTCCATTTTTGTTAGAATAGCTTGGAGTTCATTTTTGAGCATTTCATTTCTTTCGCTTTTTACCGCTGCTTTAAGATCTGGAATTGCTGCCGTATATTCCGAATCAAATAAATATCTGGCTGCTGTCAATCTAACGTCTGAATCCTTATGTCTCAACAATCCGATAGACCAACGAATAGAGGGTCTGGATCTAAGCTTATGCAATTCTTTTATGGCTTTGAGTACTTTTTTTGGGTTTTTATCTGAAAGTTGCCAAAAAAGCTTTGATTCCAGTTTCTTAGTATCGCTATAGAATAGTATATCCTTGTCATTGAGCTCAGGACGAATTAAATCCTGTGAATAGGAGATCAGTTTGTTATTGGTTACCCACCTTACCATTCTGGGTACAATCCACCTTATTCCGGCAGTTGCTTCGGGGTGACCGACAGAAACAAAAACCTTTCCTTGGCCGTATTTTTTAGTAAAAAAAGCAGGTTTGCCTTGAGTAAAATTGTGTGGATATCCTTTGTGTGTAGCGATGTCTGTATTAATTGTTGCAAGAACGTTTAGCCCATTGGTACTTTCAAACATCGGACCGTCATAATACTGCACAAAGAGAGAGTCAATATTTTTTAATTCATAAAATATTTTCTTTCCTTCTCCTGTGAGGCTAAAGCCGATTAACCCCCTGCCTCTGTCATAATATTTTCGTGTATGAGGGACTCCTAAAACTTTTAAGTTTTCATATGTTGGTGTTGTGGAAAGCAAATAGCCTCCAGCACAAATACCAACTATTCCTTTATCTTTTTTCATTCCAAATTCCCTCACTTTTTCTGCTGCCATTTGTCCCAAACTATTAAATTCTTTACTCCCGCTTCCTCCAGGAAAAACAATGGCATCCATTTTTTCTAAATCACCATTCATTATATCATTAGCTGATATTTCCTTAGGATTAATTCCTCTATCGATTTTTAGTGCTTCCATTGTTTCGAGTACACAAATGGGACTTGCTCCGTTTCCGTTATACACTCCGACATTTATAACTTTACCGGTTTTGACATTTAATCCCTCTTGAGTGTAGGTTTTGCTACAAGAGAAGAGAGTGATCATTAATAACACTGACAGAGCAGATAGTATTTGATTTTTGAATAACATAATTATATTTTTTTCTTTTGGGTGACACCAAATTAATTCTAAATTATTTATACAACATCTTA
Organism: Saprospiraceae bacterium; assembly: GCA_027008645.1. Classification (GTDB taxonomy): domain Bacteria; phylum Bacteroidota; class Bacteroidia; order Chitinophagales; family Saprospiraceae; genus JADJGA01. Next base: position 5,424 of record JALVEE010000168.1, on the reverse strand, counting down.
AAGTTAATTTGGTATTATATTCCATGTATTTTTATAGAACTCCGGTACTTTAGCATCAATCCATTTATAAAAATCTTGAACCTGATTATAATCGACATTTTCCCAAGAATTAATCATTTTATAAGCTTTATCAAATATGCGATTTTCCATTGGCGTGACAAGCTGAATCAATCCTGTATTATCGGCATTTAGTAGTGCATTGACATTGATATAATACTTGTAACTATAGCCCCATTTGTATGAATATGCAAATTCTTTGGCTTGGAGAGCCATATTGCAAAGCGGAGAATCCTTTAATTTTCCTTGATATTTTACAATATTGGGCAAATCTACCTTGTCTGACAACCACAATGGAATACAAACGGAAGCTAAGGGCCAACCGAGAACTGTCCACATAACAGCATTTTTTGGATTGTCACCGGCTTTAACCCCTTCCACAACTACAGATGAAGAAGTTCCTCTCCTTGGAATATAATCGGTAAATGATACATAAGTAGGATGATTTTCTTTAATATTGTCAAATGAGTTCAAATCGACATTAGTAAGAGAATTTGTCATATTTCTACTACAACCTTGAATTATAGATTTTGGTGTAAATTCATTCTCCTTAATCGCTTGTAAAAATTGTTTATTTGTAGTCACATACCTTATATATCCACCACCTTCTCCAAGTTTTCCCGACATTGAGTGATTGGTTCTAATGATATATCCGTAAGGTGCTACAGTGACATCATTAGCATCAAATTTCTTATATGAAAAATTGCCAAGTTCAAAATATGCAGCGCCCCCTTTTGCATCAATAACACCGAAATTGGCTTCCAACCTTGTAGGTAATTTCATCGATTTCAGCAATTCTTCAAATTCATCTATGGTAGCGCATTTTTGCAGGGCTTCTTTCATAAGCCTTCCTTCGGTACCTGCTTGAACAATCGTATCATGATTCAAATTGTAACTTGCACTGTTCATAATGGCAAATCCCGCACTATTATATCCTATCCAAACGCTTTTGCCCGACTTGTCCCTGGAATTTACAAGACCGATATAGCTGTATTTTCCGTCATTAAAAACCATGATTTTATTGTTTATAGCCCAAGTATCCCTGTGTTTCCATAGCATTGGACGACCGTTTTTAGTGTATTTACCGGATATCACGGCAGTTGTACAAGCATTTGATTTAACACCTGAGAAAAGCAATAGTACAATTACAATATAGAAGTATTTCATAATTTAGTTTTTTTATCCAAAATAGCGTCTGTGTGAAAACAGGCATAAGATTACAATGAGAATCAATATAAAAATTGATGTGTTTTCTTTCAGGCACTAAATACAAAAATCAAAACAAATATAGGTAATTTAATCGATATAAAGATACTTATTCAAAAATAGTAAAAGAATCCAACTATTTATTTGAAAAATGTCTAAATAATAGAATTAAAAAAAGAATTAACATTTTATTTTTATAATAATTAAAAATAAATTATTAATTTTGTTATCACGCTAATGTTTTATATAGCATCTGTTAGAAAAGAGGCGATTTCCTACAGGTAGCCGGTTATCGTTAAGATTCAGGCTTTTTTTAAGGATGTTAATAGCGAACATTTAGAACATTATTAAATTAACTAAATTAAATTATTATGAAAAAACTTTACACTATTTTAACAGCATTATTCATGCTTTCATTTTTTACTATCCAAGCTCAATCTGTACTTTTGGTAGCTGATGCAAGTTTTAAGCCCGAAAGAGTTGAGCCATTAAAAACAGCTTTAACTGACTTGGGGTATAATTACAGTTTTTATGATGCACAAGCTGAAGCAGCATCACCCACTGCAGAATTTATGAATTCATTTGATTTGGTAATATGGTACACTTCAGGAAACAACAATTTGTATTTTTGGAATAAGGAAGACACGGACAATCTTGCTTTAAAATCTTATCTTGACAATGGAGGAATGCTTTGGATACAGGGGGTAGATTTTCTAAAAGACAGATATGGAAATGCACCGGATACATTTAAAGTTGGGGACTTTGCTTATGATTATCTTGGGATAGAGTATTATATTGCTCAATCACATGTGGACGATGGCGTATTTTCAAATGGGGTTCCGTTTTTTGAAGTAGTTCCTAACAATGGTATATTTACTTTGGATACATTAAAGTGGGCTTGGTCAACATTGTGGAATGCAGATGCTGTAGGTCTTGTTAACGGTGCAAAACCGTTGTACAAAATGGGACCGGCGGAATATGATTTGGCAGGAATGACCGCTGCTCATTACTACGAAAAAGACAGTGCAAAAATCATGAGTTTTTCAATAACTGCCGGTAAGTTGGATGCTCAATGGAGATTGGATACATTGTATGCTCAAGGTTTGCGATATTTTAAGCAATTTGCAAAAAAAGAAGTAACCAAAGTTGAAAGTATAACGCTCGTCACTGATGGAGACAAAACCAAAATAGATACAAAAGGTGGCTCTCTTCAATTTAGTGCGACGGTCTTACCTGAAGATGCCACTGATAAAAATGTAATTTGGAGTTTAGAAAACAATACTTGCTATGCATCTATAGATCAATCCGGATTGTTGGTTGCAACACCTTTAAGTTTGGGTAACGGAACGGTCACTGTAGTAGCTACAGCTGCTGATGGATCCGGTGTAACAGCATCTATGGATATCACAATTGAAAATCAAGGATCTGCTGATGATTATGAAGTATTGCTTGTTGCTGATGGTAACTGGGGAGGCTCAGGAGGTTTGTATAGGTATTTACAGCTTGATACCGCTCTTATCAATAATAATATTAACCATACTGTTTTTAATATCAATAATGAGGGTACTATCCCTACACAAGATTATTTGAATAATTTTGATGTGGTTGTTTGGTACACAAGTAATGACCAAACCAATCTGGGACTTTGGGATGTTAGTGATTCTACCAATATTCAATTTAATGCCCCTCTGCTATCTTTTGTTGATAAGGGTGGTCTTTTATGGGTATTAGGATTAGATTATTTATTTGATATTTATGGAAATCCTCCTCATGAGTTCAAGGCTGGAGATTTTGCTTATGATTATTTAGGGATTAAAGATTATGTAGCTAAATCACATACAGATGCTGACGGCAAATTAGGAGTACCCCAATTGGATGTAGTTCCTGACAATGGAATTTGTGAATTGACACCTTTGAAATGGACATATTCGGAAATGTGGCGTGTAGATGCTTATGCTCTTACAGATAATGCAATTGGAATATATAAAATGGGACCGGAAGATTATCCATTGAGTCCATTCTATGCTATGATGTACAATGTAAATGGTAAAAGCCATATAATCACTTCATCTTTTGAAGCTGCCAGAATGGATGATCAGGACAATTTGGATCAGTTGTTTGAAGAAGTATTGGATTTTTATGAGTCAATAACAAATGATGTAACGGAAATTGATGGTTATGCAAGCGATATAAATATTTATCCAAATCCGGCTAAGAATTATACCACATTGAATTATGAATTGGCTAAAAAAGCAAAAGTTCAAGTTGCAGTATATTCTCTTGACGGACAAAAAGTTTATGGTAAAAATATTGGGATACAAGTTCAAGGAGCTAATAGTATAACAATCCCTACGGATAATTTAGGAAATGGAAATTACATTTGCATTTTTAGAGTGGATAACAAGCAAATAGCAAAAAAATTCACCGTTATTAAATAAATACGTTTTCTTGTTTATAGTGCAGTCTTTATGGCTGCACTATAAATTTTATAGCATAGCTTATTTATTGGACAATAAGTAGTGTTTTCGTTTATCTTGTTAAATCTGTTTCTATGTTGGATTTCTCTTTAAATATAAGTTTTAGGAGTATGGTTTTGGCGACTTTGTTGGTTTTTACCGGAGTTGTAAAAGCTCAAACGTTATCTGATATAGGAGCTTATTCAATAGCAGTAAAGTTTGTTGAGTCATCAAAAGCAAGTGTTGAAATTAAAAAAACTTATTGCTATAAAATAGAGAAAGATAAAGCCAATACCATATTTGTGTTTGAGTTGAATCCAAGTGGTTTTGTTTTGGTTTCAGCTGAAGATAATGAATCCCGGATTTTAGGATTTTCATTTGTCAATGATTTTGAATATACTGAACAAAACATTGAAGTAATCAAGACACTCATCGGTAATAAGTCGGGAGAACTGGAGGAAAATGATGTGTTTTATCCGGTTGATAAAACGGTTGGCCCTTTTGTGCTATCATTATTTGGTCAGGTAAATTGTTATGACAATGACGATAATTTGATTAATGTTTCAAATCTTTTCACACCTAATAATTATGCACCGGGATGTGTTGCCGTGTCTCTTTCAACAGTATTGCATTATTACCGGTGGCCTATCATTGGAATGGGCACGCATACTTATACTGATAAATACGGTAGTTCTAGAGGAACTTATACTGTAGATTTTGACAAAGATTCAATTGATTGGTCTAATATTCGTGCAAAATACAAGTATCAGCAGACAACGGTCAAACAAAGGGAGGCATTGGGTCGATTGGTTTATAATTCAGCTGTTGCTTTGGATATGGATTTTGAGTATAACGGGTCAACTTCAAATATCAATAGAATTCCTAATTCAGGAAAAAAGTATTTTAGATTTATTTCAAAAGAAGTTCCTTCGAGTTCTTTTATTTTTTGGAAGGTAGTGGATTCAAATTTGGTTCATAAGATGCCGGTTATATTTTCCATTAGTGCAAGTAATGGAGCGGGACACTCAATTGTTTGTGATGGCATTAAATTTAAAGACGGAAAAGAATTCCATCACCTGAATATGGGTTGGTGGGGAAACGCAAACGGATGGTATAATATCCGATCAGGGTTTAATGCAGGAGGATACAACAAAATTGATCATGCAATTATCAACTTTTTGCCTGTACCGATGATGAACGAACCGGTTATTTTGGAAGACTCGTCACGTTTGGAAATCAATTGGGCGGTAAGCAGCAATATAATCACGGATGCATATGAATTGCAGATAAAAACAGACACGTCAAACTGGCAAAAGATATCGGATACGTTAAGCTCAAAATCATATTTTTGGATTATTGATAAGAAAGTAAAAGAATATAGTTTTAGAGTAAGATCCAAAATTAATAACAAATGGTATTCCGATAGTTGGTCAAATATCATCAAGTATAAAAAACACAGTACATCAACTAATGACAGTATTGATGATTCTATCAAGATTTTTCCTAATCCATTCAAAGACAAAATTAATATAGAAACCAAGGGAAAGACAAGGGTTATTTTATATTCTGTTGATGGTAAGGTTTATAGAGATGAGAATATTAATCAAAACAGTGTTATTTTTACAGAAAATATGAAAAGAGGAATTTATATTATAAAGATATCAAAAGGTACAAAGTCTTATTTTACTAAGTTAGTTAAAATAGA
>JALVEE010000167.1 GCA_027008645.1 Saprospiraceae bacterium | reverse complement strand
TGCTTCAATTTCCACTCCTGACAATTTACCAATTTCCAACTCTATAGATTCAATAATATTACCTCCTCCTTTTATGGCTTCTTTTTCTGCCAATTCCACTATTCCCATCGCAATTGAAAGCTCATGCATATCGAGTTAAATTTGTACAATGCAATATTAACAAAAATAAATCAGTAAATGTAATACTATTCAATTTTTATATTCGCTTGGGATATTTATACCAAATATAGTGCATAAAAACAGACCAATTTTGTATAAAATCATAGCTCTTTAGGTAATTTATCAATAAAATTTAAAATTATTAAGATTTGCTACTACATTTATAAAAATATTTCGTTACTTTACTGACGCTCTGTTCTTTCTCAATTTCTAAAAAACTGTACTATGAATAAATCATTACTTCTTGTTATGTTTTTGTTTTTTAATTTTTTTTCTATCTTTGGTCAAGATTTTACGCAATTGACAAATTACCATTCCTATGATTTTTCCCTTGATGATGAAGTTGTGTTTGAACGTGACAGTCATTATTACCGCTTAATCCCTAACAATTCAAATAGAATTGAAGTGTGGGAGTTTTTAGGTAATACAATGACCAAAATATATGAATCAAAAGCACTTTTATGTAGAGATGAATTTTTTGCTTGGAAGAGATACAAAGATTACCTCGTGTTTTATGCAGAGGAAAAGTTCAGATTAGAAAATATTTTTACTGATAAAATCTCAGAAGAAATATTTATCGATAAAGATACTTTGGATGAAGGACATCCAACCGAATACTCATTAAATAAAGGGGTTCTAAAAATTAACGCTAGTAAAACATTTAAATTTTATTATGATATTGATCATAAAGAATATATTCCGTCTGTAAAAGAATATATCACTTTTAGGACGGCTGATTATTATTATTTTTGGCGTTCGGGGAAGCTGACTAGAAGACCTTATAATAAGGAAGAAGTAGAACTAATATCTTCAAACCTCACCTTGGATTTATTCCAAACCCTTGAAAATAGGTTCTATTGTCAGGAATATGATGGAACATTGTTGATGATTGATGAAGCAGATTCAATCTACAAACAATTTTATTTTGACACCTATATTGAACAATTATTTCCAATTGACAGTAATAAATTAATTGCATATGGATATAATCCTTCTACTACAGATTCAAATTACTTTTTCTCATTTGACAAGAGCAATTTGGAATTTGGTGATACATTGGCAAATGATTTAGAATTTGGAAATCTTAACTTCAGTTTTCAATATTATTATGACAATAAAATACTTTTCACATCAATCGGCAGCTCTTGTTTTGAAGCGGTTTTAAATGTTTATGATTTCAAAAAGAAAAAATTATGCAAGGAAGAATGTCTTGGAATTGATGGATATGCATTGTCACACAAAGGCGACAGTATAGTATTTATTAGACAAAATTCACGGTTTTATAATGATATTTTTGCTTTGAATATGAAAGATATCACTTCAAAAAGAATAGATCTAACGCCTTATGAAAAATCCGGTTTTGAACGCAATCCTTATGTCTTGCATTATAAAAACGGCAGTTATCTCAGGGTAATTAATAAAAGTAAGGGCAAAACTTATGCAAAATATAACTTTAACCAAAATAAATTGAATTCTACAAACGCATATATTTACAATGAAAATGGCATTGATAAGGAAATGAAATTTAAAGATGGGCTTGTATATTTATCCGGCAGCTCCGGCATAAAAATACTTGACAAATCAAAAATTGATAACCTCAATATTCATAATTTTTCAAAGCCTTTAAAATCCAATTTAGTATTTAACAATGGAATTTTTTACTATGTACAGTTACATGACTTTAGAGCGAAGATCTTTGATTTAATAAAATACGATCCCAAAACAAATCTTGAAACAAAATTGATTGAAGAGTTTCGAACCGGCAATGTTCAAAAGGTAAAAATAAGAATCAAAGAAAACTTCATGGTTATTGAGATAAACGATTTTCCAATTGATATGGAAAAAGATTATGGAGATTGGAAAATTTTTGATTTGGAAAAAAGAAAAATGCTCAATGCGGATGCACAACAAATTGAATTGATAGATAATATCTTTTTAAAAAATACCGATTATTACTATACTTATTCCGGTTCATATTACAATGATAGAAAGTACTACAAAATCCCAATTGATGATTTGAATCAAAAAGAGGAAACACAAAGTATAAATGTATTTGCAAAATTCATCATTGATAAAGACTCATACTCGTATGTTTTGAATAATGAAATATTTTATTGTGAAAAAGGAGATTGTAAAAAATTGAATTCACATATTCATTCAGACAAAAAACCAAAATATTTCATTTCGCCTGACCAACGGTTTTTTGGATTAACCACTGATAATTTCGATAAAAAAAATCAAATATATATTTATGACCGGGATAAAAAGAGTTTAAAGAAAATCGATTTACAAGACTACAGTCTATCCGGAAAAACTCAAGTAAGATTTGTTGATAAAAAATACATTTATCTAAAACAACAATTAAATAATGATAACCCTACTTTCTTTTTATGTAATTTATTTAGTGCAGAAATCCATAGGATTCCATCGGCAATTCGCATATTGGATTACTATGCAATAAATGAGGATGAAATACATTTTTTGTCTAAAAATAAAATCTTGATATATGACAGGGATTTGAAACCTGGAGAAACTATCAACATCGAAGAATTCGGTGTTAGTGATATAATAAAAGCTTCGCCTTTTAGCGATAGTATAAGGGTAATCTTCGTTAAACCCCACAATAGACGCACGGGGATAAACAACTCTTTATATACTTATAACCCATCCAAAAGGGAAATGAACAAATATTTTGAATGTGATGACAGCCTTGTGATTGAAGATATAGCAATAACGGATACTTCAGCATTTTGTCTTCTCAAAAGCAAGAGTTTCGGTTTCCAGATATATGAAATGAATCTTGAAAGACATTATACTAATACTTTTGATAATCAAATCACAGCAAATGAGTCCAATACTGTCTCAATATTTCCCAATCCGGTATCAGGCAAATTGTTTTTTGATAAGGAAATAAACAATTTTAAGATTTTTTCAATATCCGGCAAATTGATGTTGAGCTCGAGACACAATACCAAAAACATTGAAGTCTCTTCCTTGCCACAAGGCATTTACATAGTAGAATTTGAATTTGCAAGGATCCCTCGGAGGTTGAAATTTGTTAAAACCCGTTGAGCAAATTGGTAAAAGAATGACAATGTTACAGCAATGGATGCGACTTTTCCACATTCGCCTGATAATAATATGCGTGTGTTTTTTAACTTAATCTTGAAAAATTAATTCTATAATAATTATACGACATCTTAAAGTTAATTGTGTGTATTTTATTTTTTCGCGTTTTGAGTTCTATCCATCGATTTTATGTAAGGATGAAATTTCCCCGACAGGGGATAAATGTGAATAACCGCGGGTGGAACCCGCGGTATCCAAACAAGCAAAGTACAACTCCGAAGGAGTTGAAAATCCATACAACATAATAATTGATAATTGAACACCTTCGGCGTTCATATCACCTATCACTTTTACCCCGCATTTCATACGGGGCTATTCACATTAAACCACGTTCGTGGTTTTGCTCTTTCATTTATAAACCAAACATTTTATAAAAAAATGGCAATATTATCTTTCTATTGATTTTATAGGGGAAAGGGCAAAAAGCGAAAAAATGAAATGCACCTAGTTAAGGAAAGTTAAGGGATTAAAGCTAAAAGTTTCTTAATACCTAAATTAAGGTTTAGTTTTTTAGTACTTTGTTATTTTTCACGGCATAAATCCGTGTTTATCCGTATAATTCGTGTCATCGGTGTTCAAAAAAAATATTAAAAATAAACCATTAAGAAGTTAAGGATAGTTAAGAGTTTAGTGCTTAATGTCCCTTAATGCCTTAATGGTTTGTTTACATCACTATCTTATCAATGTCAAATCTCCTGCTACAGTTATCGTTTTTCCATTATCAATGGTATATTCGATAACATAAACATACACGCCTACCGTAGCTTTACGGTTTTTGAACTGACCATCCCAATAGAATTTATTATCATTTTCGGAAAAATATACTAATTCACCCCATCTATCATAAATTTTGCAAGAGAGTATTTTTATTCTTTGGTCTGATATTTTTACATACCATTTGTCATTGTGTCCATCATCATTTGGAGTGAAAATATTAGGAATGTCTATTGCCGGTTTTTCCTCAATACTATTGGAACAACTTTGCTTATTTACCACTTTTTGTATTGTGCAACCCGATAATTCACTATCCTCAAACACTAGAGTAAAATCCAATCCATCAGCAGGAAGCGTTATTTTTCCTTCACTATTGTAGCTGAATTGGCCGTAATTCTTAGTGCTGTCTTTTACGGTATAAGTAGAATTAGTACCCGGATTTGAAGTAGAAATATTGAATGTCACTTCATAGGTATCATCGGTAATGTCTGAGGGAGTGCCATTATTATTGCAGTCACCGATATTTAAAGATGTAATGGACAAACTACATTGCTTAAAAATAATTATAATATTTTTTCCTGTTTCCCCACAGTCAGATTTTATAGAGACGAATAAATAGACTTGTTGGTCAATCGAATCTTGAGCTCCCGGAATATATTTCGTTTTACTGATGCTGCTGTCGGAAAAAATACCATCTCCTGATGTTGTCCAACTAATCGAATCTGTAGAATTGATTTCCAAATCTATTTCCCCCAGATGTGCGAATATCGTATCCGGTAAAATAATTGTAGGAGTAGCTGTGACATTTGTGGATACCGTATTGGAAGTTAGGGTTCTATATCCACCATTATCAGGATCAGGAACATTTTTAAGAGCGGCGGTGTTTGATAAAATTCCGCTCATATCCCAAGAGCTCAAAGCTGCATCCAAATAAAATGTTGCTGTAGTGTCAGGGAGAACCTCATCAATAATAAAGCTCGCCGTATTGCCATTGATATTCCTATTGCTAATGCTCAAACCCTCCAGTAGATATGGTTCAAAAGCCCAGACACAAGGATCGGGTAAAATATCTGTAAAAACGAGTCCTTGAAGAGGAATATTCATTTCATTCTTAATAGTAAACTTATAAACCACAAAGGCATCATCACAAGATTGATAGATATTTGCTTCTTTTGTAAATTCAATATTTGTCGAAGGACAATCCAAAGTATCGTCAATAATCACATCTTCAGCAGTAGTAGTGCTACCATCAAAATCTATATAATCTTGCCCTGAAGATCCGTCAATATCTACTCCTTGATTTCCGTAGTAACCATTGGCAGCATTAGCAGCGTCATAAGTAAGTGTAAGAGAGATACAACATCCGGCAGGAATATCATAAGCCCCTCCATTAGTGGTAGCACAACCATTATCATTGAAGATAGTGCCAACTAAAACAAAATCGTCAGGAGGAATATCCTCAACATTCACGCCAAAAGCATCGGCTTCACTTATATTGCATACACTTATAGTGTATATCACAAGTGTATCACAGATAGGTTTGGGAGTTGTAGTATATTTCAATGCTTGAAGCGTTGCTATATCATCAAGACAAATACTCTGATTGTCTATATTGTTGGAGTATGCAAGTTCTTCAATATTGGTAATGGGGAATTGTATAGGTGGAGATTGGCTGCCATCATCATTGAGAACTGCAAAGATATTTCCGGCGGTATTAACGGGTAATATTACCAAAAAAGTATCAATTTCTCCTGCTGCCAAAGCACAGGGCATTATCCAAGTTGAAATGGGAGTAGCTCCGAAAAGTTCAGGATTGTTAAAATAAAAAGTGACAGGAGTACCGGCAGGAAGAGACAGTTCTCTTAAAGCCTCTATGGTAAAACTAATCTCTACACTATTGGGATACGGACAATTGCCAAAAGGTACGATATCGAGAATATCTATTGCTCCGTCCCTATTGAAGTAGGCTGTAGCAGTACTTCCGGGGGCTATTGGACAGAGATAGATTTTGACAATTCTATCTGCTAAATCTTCGTTAAGAAGTGAATATGCAGGAGCACCCGGAGCCAACTGAGGATTAGAAGCTACTTTTGTTAATATCTCTCTTGTAGCATTTGTAGCAAATGCATTATCAAAAGCTATAGTGACAATATGATATCCGGCAGCTTTGAATTTGTCAGCCAATGCTATCAATGATGGAGATATCTGACCACCACTTCCATCAGTAGAAAGAATAATTACTTTTTCTACATCTGTACGTCCAAAACTATCAAGATATTTTTTGCCAAAATCCATTGCCTGATGTGGTGATGTTCCCCCTCCAAATGCTCTGGTATAAGAGATGTAATCCTGCAAAATGGCCATATCTCCGGTAATGGGAATTTGAATTCTTTGGGAGCCACCACCAGACCATTCGATGATAGCTGCTCTGCTATTATTAACATCTGTGCCGATATTTGCTGCATTAAGAAAATCTACAAAAAATTGTTTAGACTCTCCGTATTCAGTTGCATCTACCGAACCCGAAACATCGTTGAGTATGACTATGTCAAGTGGTTCTGTACAGGGAAATTCAGGGACTGTCTCATCAAGAAGTGATATTGCGACACTTTGTTGATTCCCGGCATCATCGGATACTGTTATATAGTACTCACCTTGAGCAAGGTTATTAATAGTATAATAATTATCAGTGATTCCACTTTGGTTTCCTGTGGATACTCCTGACCATTCATATGTATATGGAGGTGTGCCACCTGCGATTTTTAACGTAATACCTCCATTGTTGTACCCATTGGAGCTATTAGTAGCAGTAATTTCAATAATCTCAAATATAGAGCCTGGTATTTGATTTAATACAATTCCTGTTTTAATAATAGTATCAGGTGCAGGTGAGGTAACCGTGACATTATAAGTTCCACTTTTTAGATATTCTATATTGAAAACATCATCCAAACTACTTCCACTACCCATAGCACTATCTTCTATCCTTTCCCATTTGTAATAAAAGGGAATTGTATTATACTGATTGACTGTAATCAGTAAAGATCCATTGTCTGCATCAATACAAGGAGGAAAAGTTAGAATATTAATTTTTATTCCACACGATTTTAATATTTCTTCTTCATTACTACATTCTGACGGATTACTATAAATGCTGATTTGCCCTCCAATTGCACCGGGTGTAGATAAGATTTTTTGAATGCCACAGCAATCTGTTAGTGTATAATTGAGGTAAATTACCAAATCTTCACTAACGGAAGTGACATTGCTTAAACCATCAAGATTTGCTAATGCTGCATTGTAGTTAATACTCAAATCTCCTTCAATGGAAGTGAGCTTATTTAGCCCATCAACATTTATTAAGGCGCTATTCTCACTAATGCTCAAATCTCCTTCAATGGAAGTGAGCTTACTTAGCCCATTAATATTTGTTAAGACTTTATTGTTAAAAATACTTAATCCTCCAGTGGAAGTAAGCTTATTTAGCCCATCAATATTTGTTAATGCATTATTGTTCCAAAGAAGAAAACCTTTTCCAGTGGAAGTGAGCTTATTTAGCCCATCAATATTTGTTAATACAGGATTATCATCAATACTTAAAACTATACCAACATAAGTAAGACTACTTAGCCCATCAATATTTGACAAGACTTCATTCTCACTAATACTTAAATACCCCTCAATTGAAGTAATTTTACTTAGCCCATCAATATTTGTTAAAGCATTATTACCAGTAATATTTAAACCCTTACCAATGGAAGTAAGACTACTTAGCCCATCAATATTTGACAAGACTTCATTCTCCCTAATACCTAAATACCCCCCAATTGAAGTAATCTTATGTAGCCCATCAAGATTAGTTAAAACCGGATTATTTGTAATAGAAAGACTTTTCCCAATGAATGTGAGATTACCTAGTCCATTGAGATTTGTTAGTTTATAATTGTAATTGATTTTTAAATTTCCTCCAATGGATGTGAGGTTTGATAAATTTGATAAATCAGTAATGAGATTAGTATGACTACTAAAATTACCAATCGTAAGATTTCCGCTTATTATTGTTTTATTGTGGTCAAAAGCATTTACCTCTGATTGGGTTTTGAGCACTACATTCTGTGAATAAAGTATAGTGGAAAAGGCAAATCCTAATATAAAGGTAAAAGTTATTCTTAGGTAAGTCATAATATTGATATTTTCGTTAATTTCAATAATTTCAAAGATGCAAAAGCCTAATAATGAATCAAAGTTACAAAAAAAATGTAAAGAAGTATATCTTAGCCGTAAAATCCACTTGAACACTTAATCCGTGTTTGTCCGTATAATTCGTGTCATCGGTGTTCAAAAAAAATATTAAAAATAAACCATTAAGAAGTTAAGGGTAGTTAAGAGTTTAATGCTTAATGTCCCTTAATGCCTTAATGGTTTGTTTACATCGCTATCTTATCAATGTCAAATCTCCTGCTACAGTTATCGTTTTTCCATTATCAATAGTATATTCAATAACATAAACATACACGCCTACCATAGCTTTACGATTTTTGAACCAGCCATCCCAATAAAATTTATCATCATTTTTAGAAGAATAGACCAATTCACCCCATCTGTCATAAATTTTGCAAGAGAGTATTTTTATTCCCTGGTCTGATATTTTTACATACCATTTGTCATTGTATCCATCGTCATCCGGTGTAAAAATATTTGGAATATCTATTACCGGGTTTCCCTCAATATTGTTGGAACAGCTTTGTTGGTTTACCACTTCTTGAATTGTGCAACCCGATATTTCACTATCCTCAAACACCAAAGTATAATCCAATCCATCAGCAGGAAGCGTTATCTTTCCATCGCTATTGTAGCTGAACTGTCCATAATCCTTTGTGCCGTCTTTTACCGTAAAAGTTGCATTAGAACCCGGATTTAAAGCTGAGATATTGAAAGTTACTTCATAAGTGTCATCGGTATTGTCTGAGGGAGTGCCATTGTCATTACAATCACCAATAACAATACTGTCAATATTCATAGAGCATTCATCTGAACAACTTTGCCGGCTTACCACTTTTTGAATTGTACATCCTGATACTTCACTATCCTCAAACACCAAAGTATAATCCAATCCATTAGCAGGAAGCGTTATCTTTCCATCGCTATTATAGCTGAATTGTCCATAATCCTTAGTTTCATCTTTTACCGTATAAGAGGCATTGGAACCCGGATTTAAGGCTGAGATATTGAAAGTTACTTCATAAGTATCATCGGTATTGTCTGAGGGAGTGCCATTGTCATCACAATCACCGATAAGAATACTATCAATATCCATAGAACATTCATCGGAACAATTTTCTTGGCTAACCACTTTTTGTATAGTGCAACCCGATAATTCACTATCCTCAAACACCAAAGTATAATCCAATCCATCAGCAGGAAGTGTTATCTTTCCCTCACTATTGTAGCTGAACTGCCCATAGTTCTTAGTGCTGTCTTTTACAGTAAATGTAGCATTAGAACCCGGATTTATAGCTGAGATATTGAAAGTCACTTCATAGGTATCATCGGTATTATCTGAAGGAGTACCATTGTCATTGCAATCACCGATATTTACCGAAGTAATGGACAAACTACATTGCTCAAAAATAATTACAATGTTTTTTCCTGTTTCCCCACAGTCAGATTTTACGGAGACAAACAGATACACTTGTTGATTAATCGAATCTTGAGCTCCGGGAATATATTTCGTTTTACTGCTGCTGCTGTCAGTAAAAGTACCATCTCCTGATGTTGTCCAACTAATCGAATCTGTAGAATTGATTTCCAAATCTATTTCATCCCCAAGATGTGCAAATATCGTATCCGGTAAAATGATTGTAGGAGTAGCTGTGATAGCTGTGGAAACTGTATTAGAAGTTAGGGTTCTATATCCACCATTATCAGGATCGGGAACATTTTCGAGATTAGCGGTGTTTGATAGAATTCCACTCATTTCCCAAGAGCTCAAAGCTGCATCCAAATAAAATGTTGCAGTAGTATCAGGGAGAACCTCATCGATAACAAAGCTCGCCGTATTGCTATCAATAATCCTATTGCTGATGCTTAAACCCTCCAGCAGATATGGTTCAAAAGCCCAGACACAAGGATCGGGTAAAATATCAGTAAAAACGAGTCCTTGAAGAGGAATATTCATTTCATTTTTAATAGAAAACTTATAAACCACAAAGGCATCATCACAAGATTGATAGATATTTACCTCTTTTGTGAATTCAATATTCGTCGAAGGACAATCCAATGTGCCGTCAATAATCACATCTTCGGAAGTAGTAGTACTACCATCAAAATCTATATAATCTTGCCCCGAAGGTCCATCAAGATTTACTCCCTGATTTCCGTAGTAACCATTGGCAGCATTCGCGGCATCATAAGTAAGTGTGAGAGAAATACAACATCCTGCAGGAATATCATAGACTCCACCATTATCGGTAGCACATCCATTGTCATTGAAGATAGTGCCCACTAAAACAAAATCATCGGGAGGAATATCCTCAACTTTCACAGCAAAAGCATCGACTTCATTGATATTGCATACACTTATAGTGTATATCACAAGTGTATCGCAGATAGGTTTGGGAGTTGTAGTATATTTCAAGGTCTGAAGAGTCGCTATATCATCAAGACAAATACTCTGATTGTCTATATTGTTGGAGTATGCAAGTTCTTCAATATTGGTAATGGGGAATTGTATAGGTGGAGATTGGCTGCCATCATCATTGAGA
>JALVEE010000166.1 GCA_027008645.1 Saprospiraceae bacterium | reverse complement strand
ATGGATGGTAAGCACGAAAAGCAATTGGATAAAAAACAATATATTGCTCTTGTGAAAAAATTTAGAGAAAACAGGTTTTGGAGATTTGATGATACTTATGGTATGGATTTGGTGGATGCACCTACAGTAACAATCTCTTTTTCTGACAAAGGAAAAAACAAAACGGTTAAAGGTAAATCTGAATTTCCTGACAAATTGAAAGAGTTGACCAATATGCTTGAGGATATCATCAGAGATAAAAGCTCTTGGGTAATGGTAGATAAGCCTATAAACCCCGATGCTAAAGAAGAAATTATAGAGAATCAGATAATTTTGACAACAGGTGACGGTATGATAATGTCACGGTGGTTGCAAGAGTACAAAAAATACGGTCTGAGGCTGATGAAAAGAATCGGTGATGATAATGACAAATGGTTGGTGAGATTTGATAAGAACAAAATCAATCCCAAGGAAATGTTGAAGAAGATAAGAGAAGATAAATATATATCCAATGCAGAATTCAATGTCAAAATTTCAGAAAGATAATTCATAAGAACTATGAAAATTGCGGTATTTCCGGGGTCTTTTGACCCTATCACTATCGGGCATGTTTCTCTTATAAGAAGAGCATTGCCGCTTTTTGATAAAATAATAATTGGTATCGGGGTAAATACAAGCAAAAATAAATTGTTTCCATTAGAGAAAAGAATTAGTTGGATAAACGATGTTTTTAAAAATGAAGATAAAGTTGAAGTCCATGAATTTGATGGTTTAACAGTCGATTTTTGTAGGCAGATTGGCGCAAAGCATATAATCAGAGGACTGAGGAATGCTTCGGATTTTGATTATGAGAAGACAATAGCCCAACTGAATCATGAACTTAATGATGAGATAGAAACTGTGTTTCTAATGAGCAGACCAAGGTTTAGTCATATTAGTTCTACTATAGTCAGGGAAATAATCAGGGTTAAAGGGGATGCATCTTCTCTTGTTCCTGATGAAGTAAAACTACTAGAAATCAATTAATATCTTGCCTGACTTTTATTTCCTTGAGGTCATACTTTATGTTACCCTCCATTTTGGAATAAACATCATAAAGCATGTGTACATTGTAAACTTGATTTTTGCTGTTTAAGTCATTGTAATTATCAATTATCAAAACAGACTTGGTATCTATGTCATTCTGATAAGTATCTTGTTTTAAAAAGCTGATCAAACTGATAATTAGGATAAGCACAGCGGCAACTGAACTGATATAAATCAATTTGTTTGTTCTGTTTCTCTTTTTTTCAAACTCATAACGATCCAATTTGTATTCCAACCTGTTCCAAATTCGGGAAGGGGGATCAAGTGTCGCCTTTTGGCTTGAATTTTTGATATTATTCAGAAGTTCTTTATTCATTTATGCGGTATTTATTATGTTTTGTTCCTTAATCAATTTTCTTAGTCTTTGTTTTGCCAATCTCAACTGACTTTTTGATGTATTGATGCTTATTCCCAATTGTTCGGCAATCTCTTTGTGTTTATAGCCTTCAATTTCATACAAATTGAAAACAGTTCGGTATCCTACCGGAAGCAATTGTAAAACATCAATTATATCTTGGTATTCCAATTCCTGATCTTGATATGTGATTTTTTGATGAACGCTGATATTATCCACCTCGATTAGCATTCTGAAAACTTTGTTTCTTCTCAAGAACATCAATGATTCTCTAACAGCGATTTTTTTTATCCAGCCTTCAAAACTGCCTTCATTTCTGAATTTTGATAAGTTTTGGTATATTTTCAAAAAACTATCAATAAGTACATCTTCTGCATCAAAATCACTTTTGACATATCTTTTGATTATAGCATAGAGGACAGGAGAATATATCTGGTACATTTCTTTTTGTGCACCCCGATCTCCCTTTATACAAGATTTTATCAATTGCTTTAGTACCATAATTCAAGATATGTTCATTTGTACACTTCTAAGATGCATTTTAGATGCAAAACGGTGCATAAAAATCAAAATTTAACATAAAATTAAGAATATTTTGTGATTTAACCTTAATATTTATGGGTTTTCGTGACTAAAAATTAATATTTCACTTCAAATTTTGGAGAATAAATGAATGCAAAAAAATGCGCCCCATTTGTTTTATATAAAAATGGCTTTGTAAAGCAACATCTTTAGCTAAATTGTAAATAATGCATTTTAATGCTGACTTATAAACTAAAATTAAAATAATAATGTTTAATAAAGTTGAAGACACTAAGCAATTTGCATTAAAAGAGAGATTGAATGAAAAATAGTTTTGATAATTATAATTTACTTATAGACAAACTTGATAAATTTATTCGTAAATACTATACGAATAAAATTATAAAAGGGACTATTTACTTTTTGACACTAATTGTGGTATTGTTCTTGACTTTTAATTTACTTGAAAGTCAATTCTATTTCAATAAAGCAATTAGAAAAAGCATTTTTTATATCTTCATTATATCTACAATTATAGGATTTGTATATTGGCTGGCATGGCCCTTGAGTAAGTATTTTCAATTGGGTAGAACCATTTCAAGGGAGAAAGCAGCTTCAATAATAGGGAATCATTTTAGTAATATCAAGGATAAACTTCTCAACGTATTGCAACTTCGCGCTCAAGCAGATTCACAAACTGATAACGAACTTTTGTTTGCGGGAATAGATCAAAAAAGCGAGGAGATAAAACTTGTACCATTCAAGGCCGCGATTGACTTATCAAAAAACAAAAAATACTTAAAGTACTTGATTCCACCTATTTTGGTATTGTTTTTAATCTTATTGGTTTCTCCGGGTACCATTGAAAGTAGTACTAAGCGAATTATTAACAACGATAAAGATTTTGAACAGCCTGCACCATTCCATTTCAAAGTAGAGAATAAAAAACTGGAAGTTGTACAATTTGATGACTTGGATTTGAAAGTGTCTGTTTACGGAGATTATATTCCTTCAGAGTTGTATATTGATATTGAAGGATATAAATATAGATTGTCAAAAGAGAATGATTCATTGTTCTTATATCATTTCAAAAACATACAAAAAAACCTTGATTTTAATCTTTTTTCAGGAAAAATCGTTTCCAAAGACTACAATATTTCGGTAATTCCAAAACCTCTTATCACTGAGTTTAAAGTCAATATAGATTATCCTGCATATACAGGACAAAAAGACGAAGAGCTAAGCAATATTGGTGATTTGGTCGTACTGGAAGGAAGTAAGCTGAACTGGATATTTAATTCTATCAACACGGATAGCATCAAAATGCAATTCGCTTCAAACCAAAAGTTATATGTAGTTGAAAAAACTGGTGAAAACGATTTTAAATTTAAAAAAAGAATTTCCCAAGATGATAGATATACTGTATATGTCATGAATAAAAAGATTCCTGATCCCGATTCTATCAATTATTCAATAAGTGTTATCAAAGATAAATTTCCAACTATCAGTGTTGAACAATTCAAAGATACTTTGGATGATTCCGTGATATATTTCATTGGGGATGCCTCTGATGATTACGGTTTTACTTCCCTCTCTTTTAATTACAAAATCCTCGATAATACCGGTAACGAACAGGAGCGTAAAAAGGTGGATATTAAACGGAACGGAAGAAAGAATACGAGTTTTAAGTATTTCTTCGATATCGCCGGTACAGGTTTAAAACCCGGCAATTCCATTAAATATTATTTTGAAGTCTTTGACAATGATGGAATAAATGGACCGAAATCAGCAAAAACAGGGATTTTTGAGTTTAAAAAGAAAACAGAGGAAGAATTTGAGAAAGAGGAACAGGAAAATGAAGAAGATATTAAGCAAAATCTCGATGATATTGTGAAAAAAGCTAAGAAGATGCAGGATGAGTTAAAGCGATTGAAAGAAAAATTGCTTCAAAAGAAAAATCCCGAATGGCAAGATAAAAAAGAGCTTGAAAAAATATTAAAAAAACAAGAAGAATTGAGGAAAATGCTTGAGGAAGCAAAGAAAAAGCTGGATGAAAACTTAAAAAAGCAGCAGGAATATAAAAAGACGAATGAGTCTATCTTGGAAAAACAAGAACAAATACAAAAGATGTTTGAAGAATCTTTAAGTGAGGAACAAAAAGATTTGATGGAGAAAATCCAAGAGATGATGGAAGAGCTTAATAAAGAAGATATGATGGATAAGATGGAGGAGATGTCAATGGATCAGGAAAAGGTAGAAAAACAAATGGACAGACTTTTAGAATTGTTCAAGCAATTGGAGGTTGAAAAAGAAATGCAGGAAACTATAGAAAAACTCAATGAATTGGCTGAAAAACAGGAAAAGCTAAGCGAAAAAACAAAAAAACAAGAGGAAAATAATGATGAAATTGAGAAAAAACAAGATGAATTAAATAAGGAGTTTGAAAAAGTTAAAGATAAATTATCTGATTTGACAAAGAAGAATAAAAAGCTTGAGACTCCAAAGAATTTGGCTGAGGACAATGAAGAAAAAATGGAGGAAATAAAAGAGGATATGGATCAAGGAAAGGAACAATTGGAACAAAATAAACCTCAGGATGCATCTCAATCCCAAAAGAGTGCAGCTCAAAAGATGAAAGATATGGCAAAAAGCCTGGGAATGCAAATGCAAGGAAGCAGTCAAGAACAACACGAAGAAGATATAAAGGCTTTGAGGCAATTATTAGAGAATATTTTGACTTTATCTTTTGACGAGGAGGCTTTGCTGGATAAAACAAATGGATTAATCGTCAATTCTCCTGCCTATAGAAAGGTGCTCAAAGACCAGTATAGAATAAAAGAAGATTTTGAAATAGTAGAGGACAGCCTGCAAGCTCTGAGCAAAAGGGTAGCGGAAATAGAAACATTTGTAATTGATAAAGTAGCTGAAATTAAGAAAGGAATTAAAGGAAGTTTGAATAAACTGGAAGATGATGGTAAGTATCCGGGAACACGAGATTTTCAGGGAGCTATAAAAGAAGAACACAGTACGATGAAGGGGCTAAACGATTTGGCATTGATGTTGGATGAGTCAATGCAGCAAATGCAAAAAAATGGTTCGGGAATGCCGGGTTCAGGATCTTGTAATAAGCCCGGAGGAACAGGAAAAAAACCGGGTAAAAGTGGGCAAAAACCAACGGATAAAATTGCAAAAGGTCAAAGTGCTCTTACGAAAAAAATGAAAAGCATGCTTGAAAAAATGAGGGGAAAGCAAGGTGGTGATAAAGGTATGGCCAAAGAATTTGCTGAAGCTGCAAAAAGACAAGCGGAAATGCGTAGAGCATTAGAGAAAATGAAAAGAGAGAAACAGGGCGAAGGCAAAGGTGGTGGTCAAGACCTGCAAAAATTGATAGATGAGATGAATAAAATCGAAGAAGATTTGGTCAATAAGAGACTGGATGCTCAATTGATTAAAAGGCAGGAGAATATTACCTCAAGGCTTTTGGAAGCAGATAAAGCTGACAGGAAACGGGGTTATGACAATCAAAGAAAATCTAAAACAGCTGATCCAAAAGTGAAAAAAATGCCACCGGAGGTAGAAAAATATCTGAAAGAAAGAGAGGCACAGCTTGAAATGTATAAATCGATATCACCGTCTTTAAAACCTTTTTATAGGAAATTAGTCGAAGATTATATTCATACATTGAAAAAAAACTAAATCCGGTGCTAAAATGACAGGAGTAAATTGAGTTTAGCACAATATTTGATATAGGTACATTGTTGATTTTATGGATTGATACGAAGAAAATGAAAATACATAAACTTGTTTTTAATTCTGAGCCTGAAAGTGTCCAACTTTTAAAAGATTGGTTAGATGATTTGGCTGTAAAGTATAATATTTGTGAAGAACTTTACCCGGATATTTTGATTAGTTTGACTGAGGCTGTTAATAATGCGATACATCACGGAAATAAATGCGATGCAAATAAGCGTATAATGCTTGTTTGTAATGTCAAAAAGCATAAAATGAAATTCAAGGTAATGGATGAGGGAGAAGGATTTAATGATAAAAAATTGCCCGACCCTCTATCCAATGAAAGAATTACTTTAGAAAATGGAAGAGGAGTAATGATTATGAAAAATTTGGCTCATGAGCTTAGATTCAAAAAGCATGGCGCCATGGTGGAAATGACCTTTAAATTCAAATCTGTCTAATGAAAGTATCCGCTCAAATTCTGTTTCATTCTGAAGATACGCCCTTTACTCTGAAAAAATCAGAAAAAATTGTCAATGTTTTATTGAAATTTATAGAAGAAGAAGCAAATTATTGCGGCTCTATCAATTATGTTTTTTGTTCAGACGATTATTTGCTAAAGTTAAACCAAGAATATCTCAGTCACGATTATTATACCGATATATTATCTTTTCAAATGGATGACGAGCCCATTCAAGGAGATATTTTTATAAGTATTGATAGAGTTACCGAAAACGCCCGGAACCTGAATGTGCCATTTGAAGATGAACTTTACCGGGTGATATCACACGGGGTTTTACATTTTTTAGGTTATAAAGACAAAACACAAGAAGAAATACAAATAATGAGGAAAAAAGAGGATGAATTAATAGAAAGAATTAAAAAGAATCAATTTAAAATTTGATGTGTTTTCTTGCATACACTATATATATTTGATACCTTTGTAGGATGTTATATTTAGTTCCAACACCCATAGGCAATTTACAAGATATAACCTTTCGTGCGATAGAGATATTAAAAGGCGTTGACAGGATTTTGGCTGAAGATACAAGAGTTACAAAAAAACTTCTTTCACATTATAATATAGAAAAACCGCTTCTGTCTTATCATACACATAATGAGCATAAGATAACGGATAAAATAATTTCTTATCTTGATTCCGGAGAATCACTTGCATTGGTTTCTGATGCCGGCACACCGGGTATTTCTGACCCTGGTTATCTGTTGATAAAGGCATGCCACGAGAATGGAATAAAGGTGGTCTCTTTGCCCGGAGCATCTGCTTCTATTACTGCTATTGCTGGTTCCGGTTTGCCTTCCAATAGATTTCATTTTGAAGGATTTTTACCTCATAAAAAAGGTAGAAATAAGCGCTGGGATTTTTTAAAAGATTATCCTTATTCCATAATTATTTATGAATCTCCCTTTAGGATTGTTAAATTATTAAAAGAAATTTGCGATTATCTGGGAGATGAAAGGAGTGTGACAATAGCAAGAGAATTGACAAAGATTTATGAAGAAATAGATTTGAAGACTTGTAAAGAGCATTTGGAACTGTATATGGCAAAACAAAAAATCAAAGGAGAATTTGTGGTGATTATAAGCCCGGAAAATGAAAAAAGAACAACACACTATTAATAAACTTTAATATTTAAAAAATGGACAGAATAACAACATTAGATGAATTTATCATCGATAGACAGAAAGATTTTTCTTATGCTACCGGAGAATTATCCGGCTTACTTAGGGATATTGGCGTTGCTGCAAAAATTGTAAATAGAGAGGTAAACAGGGCAGGATTAGTAAATATCTTAGGCCTTGAGGGGGGTAAAAACAAAACGGGGGACGATGTGCAAAAATTGGATATGTTTGCTAATGATAAATTGATAGCCTACCTTAAAAATAGTGGGGAATGTTCAGGGATTGCTTCTGAAGAATTGGACAGCTTTGTAAAATTGCCCACAAAAGAAGGGAAAGAGGCAAAATACGTTGTTGTTGTTGATCCTCTGGACGGTTCTTCCAATATCGATGTAAATGTTTCTGTCGGTACGATATTTGGAATATACAGAAGAATTTCCGATCATGGAAAGGAATGCGAATTGAAAGATTTTTTACAAGAAGGAAATAAATTGGTCGCAGCCGGATTTGTTTTGTATGGAACTTCCACAATATTGATGTACACCACCGGAAACGGGGTAAATGGATTTACTCTCGATCCTTCTTTAGGAGAGTTTTGTTTATCACATAAAAATATTCTAATTCCTGATGAAGGGAAATATTATTCAGTAAATCAAGGATATTATCTTCAATTTGATTTGGAAATGAGAAGGTATATCGACCATTGTTCGGATACCAAAAGGAGCTTGAGATATATAGGAAGCATGGTGTCCGATATACATAGGAATATTATCAAAGGGGGGATATTTTTATACCCGAATTCAAGAAAAAATCCGTTGGGTAAATTAAGGCTGCTTTATGAATGTAATCCAATGGCTTTTATTGTGGAACAAGCTGGTGGAAAGGCTATTAATACAAACTTGGAAAGGATTTTGGATATAATGCCAACAAGTTTGCATCAAAAAAGCCCTATTATTATCGGGTCAAAATCTATGGTTGATGAATTTGAAACTTTTGTGAGGAAATACACCCCAAATGGCAAAAATATTTAGTATTTTCTCTTTTCTGATAAAAAACCATGCTATTTAAACTAATTTTAAATTAAATAACCGTATATTTGCTGATTATAAAAGGTCTATTTAGTCGGTATATTATTTGGGATATGAAGTTTTAATTTCAAGTCAAATAATGGACATTAAATAATTAAATGAAAGAGTTTTGAGAATAAAGATAGGTTTAGTCTGGTTTAGGCATGATTTGAGATTGGCTGATAATATGGCTTTGACAGAAGCGACAAATCAGTGTGATGTTGTCCTTCCTGTATTTGTTTTTGATGAAAGAATGTTCAATGAGAAATCCGAGTACGGATTCAGGAAAATTGGCGTTCAAAGAGCTAAGTTTTTAATAGAGTCAGTTGCTAATTTAAAAAAATCATTTGCAGAGCGGAATATTGAATTGATAGTAAGGTTTGGAAAAACTGAAGAGGTTGTTTATAGTATTGCAAGTCAAGTAAGATCAACTTGGGTGTATTGTAATAGAGAGAGAACTCCCGATGAGGAAAAGATTCAAGATACATTGGAGACTAAACTTTGGCAAATTGGACAAGAACTGAGATATTCCAGAGGGAAAATGCTTTATCATACAGGGGATTTACCTTTTCCTATTCGTCACACACCTGATACTTACGCTGCCTTTTATAGAGAGGTAGGGAAGATTGTTCCGGTAAGAAAACCACTCCCAATACCTGATAAAATATTGCCGTATATGGGAAATGTGCCTTCAGAGTCAATACCTACACTCGAAGAGTTGGGATATACCAAAGATGAGATTGAAGGTCATGTTTTTACATTCAAAGGAGGGGAATTTACAGGTCTGAAAATGCTGGATGATTTTATCAAATCTCACTTCAAAGTTAAGGCTCTTGGTCTCAAAAAGAAAAAAGCTCATAAAGTGCTAGTGACTCACATGAGTCCCTATTTGAACGTCGGATGTGTATCTCCGAAGACAGTATATAATGCAATAAATAAATTTATGGGTAATAAATACCATAAAAATAGAGCGAATTGTATAGTTCATGGCTTGATGCGCAGAGACTATTTGAAGTTGATTGAAAAAAAGTATAAAGAGAAAGTTTTTGAATTCGGAGGCATTAGAAACTCCAATCCTGTAGGATTAAGTGATGATATGGAAAAGTTTGAAATTTGGAAAAACGCCTTGACCGGAGTGCCCATTGTCGATGCTTTTATGAGGGAACTAAATACGACCGGCTTTATCTCATTTGAAGGAAGAAGGATTTTATCCCAATTCTTGATAGAAGAATTAAAAGTGAATTGGAGGATAGGTGCAGAGTATTTCCAATCGGTATTAATCGATTATAATGCTTGTAGCAATTGGGGGAATTGGAATATTGTGGCAGGGGTAGGGTATGATGCAAAAGAAGACCGTTATTGCAATTTTATTACAAAGTCCAAAAAACTTGATCCTAAAGGTGAATATATCAGAAAATGGATTCCTGAATTAAGTCCGGTAAAAGACAATTTTATTCATGAACCGGACAAAATGTCTAAGGAACAATTGGAGGAATTGCATATAGAACTTGGTGAAGATTATCCCGGACCGGTTGTAAATACGGATAGATGGGTTTAGATAAAAATACCTCTATATTAATCAAAAATAAGTATATAGGTCTTGCGCAAATATTTTTTGAGATTTAGCCAAAACAAAGCTATAAAATAAAAGATGATCGGAGAACCGAGAGTTAAAAAAGAGGTGTAAATAAAATACAATCTCATTTTGCTGCTTTGAATACCAAATTTCTCACCTAAGTAGGCAAATACACCAAAGGTGGATCTTTCTGCTCTATTTTTTATCCAATCATTCATTTAATTATCTTATAATAAGATTCAAAAATACAAATAAGTATTTAAATATACAAATAATATCATATTAACTTTAAGCAGGTGTATTTCTTTTTTTCGCATTTAATGTTATTTTTTTCTATTTGGATAGAACAACCCCACTTATGAAATTAATCCGTTATACTTCCATATACTAACACCAATGTGCCCTTAGGTACAAAATATGGGTAAAAAAAGCTATTAACCAACTAAAATGCGTGCTGTAGGTACACTATATTAAACACATCAACAAAACTTCTTGTAAAAAAACGAAAAAATGAAATACACCTCTTTAAGCTGACTATTGGGTCAAATCCTCTTTCCGTTTTTAAATTGGGCTATATACGCCTTTCTATACCTCTTTTTCCAATTATCTTCTAATTCATAAACCGCTTTTTCATAATCGCTAAACGCTCCTTTTGTGTAAAGTATTTTATTTGCTTTTTCGTCAACATATATTTTCAAATCTTTTACTGTTTTTAACAATATATGCCCCTTAGGTAAAGGGGATGATGATTCTAACAATACTATTTTATAACCTGTAAAATTATCCTTTATCTTTGATAAAACAGCTGAATTGTTTTTATTTGTTTTAATCTCTTTCTTTTTTTGTTTAGTATCTTTAG
>JALVEE010000165.1 GCA_027008645.1 Saprospiraceae bacterium | reverse complement strand
TAAATCTTCTCTAAACTCTTTTGTAATGATGTTTTCTCTTCGTTTTACGGAAAACACGGCTTGTATATTCAATTGCGTATATGTGTTTGGCATTTTATTCTAATTTTCTACCATAATTTCGCCTCTACGAGGCTACCATAATTTCGCCTCTACGAGGCTACCATAATTTCGCCTCTACGAGGCTACCATAATTTCGCCTCTACGAGGCTACCATAATTTCGCCTCTGACGAGGCTACCATAATTTCGCCTCTGACGAGGCTACTACCTATTTTATTCTTCTTCTTGAGTTGCTAGGATGAACATTGAAATAAGGGCAATAACCATTCCTATAACGATGATTTTATGAGGAAAAGTTTTGTACAAAATCAATGACAATATAATTGTTATTACAGGAGCGACTGCATTGGTCAATGGACTTACGATAATCGCTTTACCGTATCTGAACGCATAAACTATCGTTAAAGCTCCTATCGAATTTAATAATTGTACACCAAATGCCATATACAATCCCTTGACACCGTAATTAATTTCTTGGCTAAAATCCGTCATATAATATGCAATTGGAGCTAAAAGCAATCCTGTAATTGTCATATAGAAAAATATACTTTCTGCTTTCATTGTTTGATTTGCAAAACGCATAAAATATGCTTGAATGCCCCAAGCAAAAAACACAACGAGTGCATATATCAACCAAGCATAGCCGTGTGAATTTCCATCGGGATCTTGGTATGACAAAAATGGAATTGCTATCAATGCCAAAGCAATACCCACCCATCCCATTTTTGATGCTTTCTCCTTCAATAAAACTACTGATAATAGTATCGTTACAACGGGCGATAAAGATATAATGGGAAATATCAAATATGCAGGACCATTGACAATAGCCCCGGTAAATAATGCCAATTGCCCTCCTGCTCCAAGGAAACCAATTAAGGCACCATACAAAATTGATTTTGGATCTTTCTCAAGTTTCCAATCTATAATTTTCAAGGCAATCACTGCCGGTATTATCATAGTAAATGCCCAAACAACATATATCAAAGTCCCGGGAAAGCCTGCAATAGCGGATAGCTCTGTAAGCGCACCCCAAATACCCCAAAAAATAGTGGTGACTAATGCGTATAACAACCAAAGCTTTTTATTCATAACAAGGATTTTTTCAAATAACAATCCAAAAGGGAAGAAAGAAATAATTCTTTCTTACCCTTTTAGATAAACACACTAAAAACTCTACTTTACAATTTTGATAAATCTATTTCATATCTATAACAATACCATCTGCTTCGGGATTTTCTTCAGAACCTTTATCAGGCATCCAACCGATTTCATCCCAATCTTGATTGCTAGTCCAAGCGACAATCTTAATCTTATCAACATCTTTCAAAGCTGCAATTTTAGTTCTGGATATGGCAAATTCAATCTCTACAATATTCCCACTTGCAGCATATGTACCATCAATTTGGGCATCAGCGGTATTCCCAGCATCATATACCCAGATATCATCCCATTCAGTACCGTTTTCAGGATGATATGTCGCAAAATCCAACCAATACTCTTCATTATTCTCTCTATTTGCTGAAAAACTATTTTCAATAAGTAATTCGCCTCCTCCAAATTTTGTCCACAATCCGTAAGTATAACCTGTTGTGGCGTCAGGATCAACGTCTATCAACATATCAAAAATTGATGCACCGGTATAATCTTTTTCTTGTTTGATATAGAAATATATATTGTCACTATCAAAATCATACTTGAATGATTTGATAGATCCTGCATTATCACCAACAGTAAATGCATCGCTTATACCACTCCAATCATCAAATGAATTATCGTCAAGTTTTACAGGAGTACTTTTATCAACTTTTATTTTAGTTGTTACAGGATGTGTACCACCTTGTTCGTCTTTCACTGTCAATGTTACCGTATATTCTCCTTTAGATGCATAAGTATGTACCGGATTTTTTTCTGTAGATGTCTCTCCATCTCCAAAATCCCAAGCATAAGTTACAGTACCTGATACAGTAGAAGTATTGGTAAAAGTAACTTTATATCCATCAACTTCATAAGTAAATAATGCTTCACCTGTGATTGGGTCAGGTTCGTCTTTACCACAAGATGTGATGATAAATACACCTAATAATAATGTGAATAATGGCAAAATAATTTTGTTTAGTTTCATAGTTTTAATATTTAATATTTATAAAATAATCAGTTTAATAGTCTTCTTTTTTTGTTTTTGGGAAATAACTAAATAGTAAATTCCCGATTTTAAATTTTCTCTTTCAATTTTTACATATTCATTTTTATTCAAAAATCCTGAATAAATATTTCTTAGCAAATGCATACCGGAGTCAAACAATTTAATACTGTACTTACTGTCAAAACCGGTTTTTATTTTCAATAAGCTTTTATCCTGCATCGGATTCGGATACAATGAACAGTCCACATCCAATAATTGGTAATCTACAGCTGATGTCCCCAGATGTATTCTCAGAGTATCCGTATAATCGGATTTAATGATATCCGAATGCCCAAACATCCTGTAAAAATATACTTTTGAGCTGTCCAGATTTTTATCCAAATAATAACTTTGAGACCTCCCCAACTCTTTTAATAATTCAAAATGTTCCATATCATCTTCAGACCGTTCAATTGCATAACCATCTACATTGGAATCCAATTTCCAACTTATTTTCACTTTGGAATAAGGCGTCACAACCGAGGGTGTGATTCTAAATCTTTCAGGTTTGTTTATAGCTTTGTTCTTAAGATAATATACCTTTTTGTTATTGCAAACTCCAATATTATTTATAGATAAAGATAATTCTAATCCTGAAATATTTTCAAAATCGATATCTGACATCAATGTTTTGCCTTCAATAAAATCAGTAATATGCTCAGTGTATAAAGTCTTGACAAATTTATCATTTCCATTAAAAAGGCTATCATTGGAAATCCGGTATGTAGTACTATCATCCAAATACAAAATGATTT
>JALVEE010000164.1 GCA_027008645.1 Saprospiraceae bacterium | reverse complement strand
TGATTCGTGCAGGGGAATTACTGAAAAAGTATTACCCAATTCAACCTATGGATATGGAAGAATAAATGCCTACAAAGCGGTTATTCAAGCGATTAATTCGAGCGTAAGTACAGCAGAACACAATTTGGCTGACAATAACTTGATAGTATTCCCAAATCCATTTTATGACAATATCACTATTCAATTCGTAAATAAGACAAAAGATATTGAGATTGAAATATATGATTTATTAGGTAATTTTGTTACAACTAAGACCGTATCTGATAAGTCAAATTTAGATTTGGAGTATTTGAATAGCGGATTTTATATTTTAAAAACAAAGGTGAATGATACTATTATTAAAAAGAAAATTCTCAAGCTGTGATACCGGATGTATGTTAATAAATTAGTCATTCATCTCGATCAAAATTTCTTCGATTGTTTTTGTTGCCAATTCATTCTTTAATTTTAGCTCTGCTTCATTCAATAATTTCTTAATAGACTTTTGGGCATATCTATACCAACTAAAATGCGTGCCGTAGGTACGCTATGTTGTCCACATCAACAAAATTCTTGTAATAACGCGAAAAATTGAAATTCACCTGATACTATGTAGTGTCTGCACGAAAACAGATGATTTTTTATTATCAAGATACAATAATATTACTTTTTACCTTTGAAGTAGTTATTATTAATTATCTTTGTTCTTTTAACAAAATAATAAATAATTATGGCTGGAAAAATATCAAGTGTAGTTAAACCCGGTGTTGCCTGGGGTGACGATTTGAAAAAAATATTCAAAATAGCAAAAGAAAATAATTTTGCATTGCCTGCAGTAAATGCAGTCGGAAATGATTCAATTAATGCGATAATGGAAGCTGCAAAAATAGTCAATTCTCCTGTAATGGTGCAGTTTTCAGGAGGAGGAGCTCAATTCATTGCAGGAAAATCAATCTCAAATGATGGTTATAAAGCTTCTATTAAAGGTGCTGTTTCAGGAGCTAAACACGTGCATTGTGTAGCTGAAATGTATGGCATTCCCGTTATCTTGCATACCGATCATGCTGCTAAAAAATTATTGCCTTGGATAGATGGTATGCTAGATGCAGGTGAAAAGTTTTACAATCTTAAAGGGCAACCTCTTTTTAGTTCTCATATGTTGGATCTATCAGAGGAATCACTGGAAGAAAATATCGAAATAAGCAAAAGATATTTGGAAAGAATGAGCAAGATGGGAATGACTCTTGAAATCGAACTTGGAATTACTGGAGGTGAGGAAGATGGAGTGGACAATAGTGATGTAGATGTCAATAGATTGTACACACAGCCGGAAGAAGTAGCATACGCTTATGAAGAATTGAGCAAAGTATCGGATAATTTTACTATTGCGGCATCTTTTGGAAATGTACATGGAGTTTACAAACCGGGTAATGTGGTGCTTACTCCAAAGATCTTAAAAAATTCTCAAGAGTATATCACTAAAAAATTCAATCTTGATGATGATAAACCTGTCAATTTTGTATTCCACGGAGGAAGCGGTTCTTCAAGAGATGAAATCAGAGAAGCTATTAGCTACGGTGTGATAAAAATGAATATTGATACCGATACTCAATGGGCATTCTGGGAAGGAGTGATGAATTATTATAAAGAAAATAAAGACTATTTGCAAGGACAAATTGGAAATCCGGAAGGTGATGATTTGCCTAATAAAAAATTCTATGATCCTAGAAAATGGTTAAGAGCAGGAGAGACTTCTATGGTCAATAGATTGAAAGTAGCTTTCGAAGATTTGAATTGCTTAAATAGATATTAGAAAATTGCATCATTTTAGAGTTTGTTTGATATTATAGAGTGAACTACTTTGCTCTATGAGATGTTATTATTGTTATGAATGGTGATTATGCACAAAGAACAAGTGAGAATAACTCAAAACTCAGACAAACTTATAGAAGATACTTTGTTTGGGGTAGTAAAGAGACCCCAGGATTTAATAAAAAATTGAGAAAGCCAAAGATTAATGATTCGATTGGGTTTAAAACACGGATTGAGAAGGCAAATAATCTTAGACTGCTGAAAAAAGCCGGAATTGTTTTGATTTTTTTCAGTTTAATTGTTCTTGTCGGGTATTTGGTTTGGAAAATGTAAGCATATTAATCGAAAATCCAACAAGATTCCCTCAGAAGCTAAAACAAGATATTTATGTCAAAAAGTATAAGAGGTCTATTTATGGATTTGGTAGGTCAAACAAGTCCTTTTCCACTGGGTTTGGAAGTAGAGAAAGCCTCTGGAGTATATGTGCACAGCACTGATGGTAAGAAATACATGGATTTGATTAGTGGTATTTCAGTCAGTAATCTGGGACATGGAAACAAAAAGATAATAAAGGCAGTACAAGAACAAGCTGCAAAGTACATGCATACTATGGTTTATGGGGAGCATATTCAATCTCCTCAAATCGAATTTGCCCGAAAGCTCACAAAGTTTTTGCCTGATAGCCTAAATAGTGTTTTTTACACAAATTCGGGTTCCGAAGCTGTTGAAGGTGCGATGAAATTGGCAAAAAGATATACCGGTAGATATGAAATCATAGTTTGTAGAAATGGTTATCACGGCAATACTCATGGTGCACAGAGCTTGATGGACAATGAGTACTTGTCTCAAGCATACCGACCGTTTGTCCCGGGAATTAAGTTCATTGATTATGACGATATTGATTCTTTGGAATTGATTACCGAAAAAACAGCGGGAGTTATAACAGAAACCATTCAAGGGGATATTGGCATCAAAGTTGCCGGAAATGATTTTATGGATGCGCTTAGAGCAAAATGTGACGATACAGGGGCTTTGCTGATTTTTGATGAAATTCAAACCGGTTTTGGAAGGACAGGAAAGTTGTTTGCATTCGAACATTATGGAGTAATTCCGGATGTGTTATTGATAGCGAAAGCTATGGGAGGCGGTATGCCAACCGGAGCCTTGGTTGCAAACAGAGATGTGATGAAAGTATTTACCAACAATCCTATTCTTGGATTTATCAGTACTTTTAGCGGTCATCCTGTATCGCTTGCTGCAGCAGTTGCATCCATTGATGAATTGATAGATTCCAATCTAATTGATAAAGTTAAAGCTAAAGAACAATTATTTCTCAAGCATCTAAAACACCCAACGGTTAAAGAAATCCGAAGCAAGGGATTGTTTTTTGCCGTAGATCTTGGAGACGGTGATTTTGTCAAAAGAGTTATTGCCGGAGTATTTAAAAAAGGAATATTGATGGATTGGTTTCTATATAACGAGGAATCTTTTAGGCTTGCCCCTCCATTGATTATAAGCGAAGAAGAAATTATCATCGCTTGTAAAAAAATTGTGGAAGCGATAGAAGAAGAAGGATAAAGCTAATTAGTACTACAATTCATACAATATTTTTACAATAAACGATCTTCCCCATAATTGCATATCTCTCGCATGCGCTTGACCTACTTGATTAATGGTTTCGATATCTTTTACATCAAATATATTTTTAGCACCAAGGGATATTTTTAACTTCTTGGACAAAAAAGCTTTGGAAAGAAATATATCCAGATTATTAAAGCTATTCCGTGTGGTCTTTATAAGGCTTTTTGAATCTTTGTCAAGATAAAATCCGGCTCTCTTTCCCGAATATTTATAATATGCATTGAAACCAAATCCTTTTAAATTATAATCGATTTGACTATTGATCTCCGGTGTAGTGAGGTACTTATCAGAGTCGTAATTTTCATTGTATTTATTGTAAATAGCAGTCAATGAAAATCCCGCTTTAAGCTTTAGGTTTTCTACCGGTCTATTTGTGAGATTTATTTTTCCTCCTATTGATTTGAACCTGTCAATATTGATATAATGTCTTTTGAAATTTACTTGTTCACTCAATGCGATGAGATCATTGATATCATTATAAAACACAGCCGTTTCAATCAAAATATTCCCTATTTGAGCAAAATCACTATCAAAAGTATAATTGAGATTAAAACTATTTGATTTTTCTACTTTCAAGTCCTCATTTCCCGAGATAATATATGTGACCGGACCGGCACTGATATGGAAATCCAAATAAAGCTCCTTAAGCGAAGGTGCCCTAAAGCCTTTAGCATAAGAAAAACGGATTTGATTATTGTCATTCAATTTAATTTTTGCATTAAAAGCAGGACTTATAACTGACCCATAGGCGCTGTTCCAAGTGTATCTTAGAGCAGGCTGAATATCCAGGCTGTTCAATAAATTGACATTTATACTGCTGAAAACAGCGATATTGTTTATACTTTTCTTCTTATCCAAAATCCTACTTCCCTCCGTTGATTCAAAGTAGCTATCAGTACCAATTGCATAGTTGATTTTGTGATTACTTTTCTTTACACCGTATTGTGCATTAATACCACCGTAGTTGAATTTAGTCAAACTATTGTCTTTGAAATCTGTCTTTGAAAGAGTTTTTTCAAATGTTTCGGGGTTAACATTGTATGTATTGTGATATCGTTGATAATCCAGATAAGCAAGAGTCAATTTGTAAAATTTATTCCCTGTAAGATTGTTTTTTATTTCAATGGAATTATTCAATCTTCTGGTAAAATAATCTATATCTTTGATTTTACCCCTTCTATCCTTTTCACCTAAAGAGACCAATTTTTCGCCGGAATATCCACCGCTATATCTTATATTGGTATTTTTAAGTACTTTTGAAAAAGTGATATTACCGAAATACTGATTTCTGTTCTCCCAATTGAGATTTCTTACAGCATTATTTGTTGATAATCCCCCAAAACGATATAATCCACCATTTAATAGGATAGTGTTATTTCCGGTTTTATATCCAAATTCCCCATTTATATTTAGAGCATCGATACTTTCATAATACGAGGATAGAAATCCTGAAAACTTTTTATTGATATGTTTTTTTGTTATCAAATTTATCACACCTCCCATGGCATCTGTTCCGTAAAAAACCGATACAGGACCTTCAATAATCTCGATTTTTTCGATATTGGCAAGATTGATTTGATTTAGGTCGATTATACCGTTTAATCTGCCGATTACAGGAACACCATCTATCAGGATTTTTATATTCTCTTTGGATATTCCTTGTATTTCCACACTTGTGCCAAAGACTGAGTTTTGAGACAAATCTATGTTTAGCTCTTGTTGAAGCACCTCACGAAGGTTGTTCGCGGACTTGCTTTCTATAGTTTTATTATTGATTGTTTTCACCTTATAAACAGCATTTTTTTCGCTTTGGGGAATATATTGTGCAGTAACCACAATATTCTTCAATTGTATTTCCAAAGAATCATTTTTAGGTAATTGGGAAATGGCAAAATTTGCAAAAAAAATAAAAATCAAGAACAGATTGAGTCTCATTAGGCTATATGTTTTGAGTTAATTTCAGCTAAATAAACAAACCATCCGGTAGTCAATAATCTATCAGATGGTTTGTTTTTGAAAATTTATACTAAACTAATTATATATAAACTTATTAAAAAAATTAATAAATATCATGAGCTGTGTTATAAACATTGAATTTACCTGTTGGTGTGACCAACCAATCACCATCAATAACATGTTTTAATTCTAAGGTTTTGTCATTATAAATCAAAACAGCACTGGTTGTTTCATCTTTTTTACCCCAACAAGAAACCCAAACTTCGTCACCTGCTTTATTGTATTCCATATGTACAGCTCTTCCTTTGTATTTATCAGGAACAGTCAATGTTTTTATTAAATCAAGAGTTTCTGTGTCATATACATAAATTGATCTTTGTAGTGCTTGTTGAGTATTGAGAGCCCTATCAGCCCATAGGTGTTTGCTCTTTGGGTGGGACTTGACAAACAGGTTACCACCTCCTGAACCTTCCATAGTTATATTTTTCACAACTTTCCATTGGTTTGGACCTTTATCAGTAGCTATACAAGTGATTTTTCCTTCACCTATATGTCCGGTAACCCACATCCATCCATTCTTTTTATTGTGAATATTGGTACCTCTACCGGGGTGAGGTTTTACTCCGACATCTATGATGGTTTCAAGTTTTTTGTTTTCAACATCGATTACAACTATCTTGTTTACGGCATTGGCGGCTACCAAAAAATATTTGCCCGTATGATCCCATCCACCATCGTGCAAGAATTGGGCAGTTGGTATTTTCGCTGTGTTTTCATCTATTTTATCCAAGTCAGAATAATCTACCAACCAAACCATTCCTGTCTCTTTTACATTTACAACCCATATCGGGTCTTTATGTGAAGCTACGATTGATGCAACCCTGGCTTCGTCACGGTATTCTCCTTTACCAAGCACCTTACCATCTGTCTTAACCAATTTCAAAGGCTTCAAAGTCATGGCATCAAAGACTACATAGTGAGATGGAGTATAACCACCTACAATGATATATTTATCTTTGAAATTCCCTTTCGGTCCATTGTATTTGGATACTTCTACAGATCTTGCATCAAATGATGCCTTGGCTTCTGCAACTATTTTAGGAGTTTCCATCCACAAGTCGATCAAGGTCACCTTACCGTCACGACCTATAGAGTAGAAATATCTTCCTGATGAAGAGGTACGTAGTATGTGAACCGCAAATCCGGTATTCAAAACAGTAACTTTTTCTTTAGTATCGCCATCAAAAATAGCCACTTTACCGGCATCTCTCAATACAACACCAAAGTAGTTTTTCCAATTTCTCTTAGTCATTGGTTTAGTAGGTCTATCAGCAACAGGAATGATTAATTTCCATGATTTATTGATATCGTCCATAGTGTATTTTGGAACAGGAGGAGGAGGTAATTGTATGAATTTTGCCATTAATCTCACTTCATCAGGAGATAGAATCCCTTGTTTACCCCAATCCGGCATACCTCCGGGTAGTCCATTTGTAATAATACTTACCAACCCATCCGTGCCAAAGCTCTTAGTAGAAGCAAATTTCCCATCGCCATCAGGCAAC
This sequence comes from Saprospiraceae bacterium, assembly GCA_027008645.1. GTDB lineage: Bacteria > Bacteroidota > Bacteroidia > Chitinophagales > Saprospiraceae > JADJGA01. The sequence continues at coordinate 22,742 of JALVEE010000164.1, read as the reverse complement.
AAAGACGGCCCTGTTGCTCCTTTTCTTGTAGTTCCATGGCATCCCGCACATGTATTAAAGAAAATCTTTTTGGCCTTTTCCATTTCAGCATCAGTAAGAGTTATTTCTTTTGACTCTTCTTTTTTGACTTCTTCTTTTTTTGTTTCTTCTTTTTTGTTATCACTCTTGCAACTAATCGCCAAAGCTACAATGACGAGTAAAAACACCCATAGTTTTGTTGTTTTCATTTTAATATTAGTTTTGTTATAAATCACAAATAAATTGCATTTAAACCAAAGATTGAAATAAACCGATTGTTATGTAAAGTAAATGTCTTGGCGAAGACAATAATACAGTTAGGTATTATTTAAAACTCTGCCATTTCCCCAAAGACATAATAAAAAAACCTTGTTGAAAAATACATTTCAACAAGGCAACGAAATAACAGACACCCTATGACTATTATCCGGCAAAAGTAGCTAATTGTTTATATTATACAAAATTTATATATATTTTTTTTATGATTTGTTTTATTCTTGTGTTCAAACAAGCCTGTTTTTATTACATCTATAGCTAATTTATAACTATTCTAAGTTTATTTTCTATTGCATTTGTGAAATAAAATATTTTGGTAAACAACTGTTTAAATAAAAATATATTAACTACCTTTGCAACTTATTAAATTTTATAAAATAAATAATTTAAAAAAATGAAAAAAGTAGCAATTAACGGATTTGGAAGAATTGGTCGTCTTACTTTTAGAGCTTTATTGAAAAATAAAGACATTGAGGTAGTAGCAATCAACGACTTAACCGATAATAAGACATTAGCACATCTATTGAAGTATGACTCAGTTCACGGGAAATTTGATGGTACTATAGATTCTGATGATAAATATTTGATAATAAATGGGGTTAAGATAAATGCATATGCTGAAAGAGATCCATCCAAATTGCCTTGGAAGGAATTGGGAGTAGATGTAGTTGCTGAATGTACAGGAGTTTTCAGAAAAAGAGAGCTTTTAAATAAACATTTGGAAGCAGGTGCAGGTAAAGTTGTTTTGAGTGTGCCTTCTGCTAAACCTGATGATGTTGATGCAACAATAGTATTGGGAGTGAATGATGATACTTTGAAGTCTGAACATAAATTGATATCCAATGCATCATGTACGACAAATTGCCTGGCTCCCATAAGTAAAGTTTTGAATGATAATTTTGGTATTGAGCATGGATTGATGAATACTATCCATTCATATACAAACGATCAAATAATATTGGATTCACCTCATAAAGATTTAAGGAGAGCGAGGGCAGCGGCGGTATCTATTATTCCTACTTCAACGGGCGCGGCTAAAGCAATAGGTCTTGTTATCCCTGAATTGGACGGTAAGCTACATGGAATGGCGACAAGAGTACCTACTCCCGATGGTTCTATTGTTGATTTGACTGTAAAATTAAAAAAGAAGACTACCGTGGAAGAAATTCACTCTGCAATGAAAAAGGCAGCAGAGGGTTCTATGAAAGGAATTTTGAAATACGAAACAGACCCGATAGTTAGCTGTGACGTTATTGGAAGTTCTTATTCTTCAATTTTTGATACAGGATTTACTATGGTAAAAGGTGGAGATCTTGTCAAAGTTGTGTCTTGGTATGATAATGAATTCGGATATTCAACAAGATTGGCAGATTTGATTGCGAGGGTATAATAAAAATTTGAGAGGGATTTGAAATCGCTTCAGAAAATTATTAAATAGTTTAAAGTAAAAAATCCTTGGAATTTGATTCTATTCCGGGGATTTTTTATACTTTTGATTCAATAAAGCTAAATATTATGAACGACAACTTCAAAAACCATAAAGTCTTGGTCAGGGTGGATTTTAATGTGCCTTTGACAGAAGATAATAAAGTATCTGATAATACAAGGATTTTAAAAGCATTAGACACCTTAAATTATATTTTGGATCAGGAAGCATCTTTGATTTTGATGTCTCACCTGGGAAGACCGTTGAGAAAACTTGACGACAATGGAAATATACAAGTCAATAAGTTTTCTCTAAAAAATATTATTCCTGAATTGGAAAAATTATTGGGAAGACCGGTGGAATTTGCATCTGATTGTATTGGTGAAGAGGCTAAACAAAAAGCCAAATCGCTAAAAAACGGTCAGGTGTTGTTGTTGGAGAATTTGCGTTTTCACGAGGAAGAGACAAAAGGCGATGAGGAATTTGCTAAAAAATTGGCTGATCTTGGCACATATTATGTATTCAATGCCTTTGGGACTGCTCATAGAAAACATGCTTCAACTTACACAATAGCAAAGTTTTTTGACAAATCTCATAAGGATCTTGGCTTATTGGTCAGAGAAGAATTGGAAAATGCAAATAAATTATTGGACAATCCCAAGAGACCTTTTACCTCAATCATTGGAGGAGCAAAAGTTTCAGATAAGATAAAGCTATTGGATAAATTGATTCAAACATCTGATAATATATTGATTGGAGGAGGAATGTCTTATACATTTGTCAAGGCCTTAGGAGGAGAGATTGGGCTATCTCTATTTGAAGCGGATTATGTCAAGACTGCTATGGATATTTTGGAAAAAGCAAAGGCAAACAATGTAAATATCTACCTACCGGAAGATTCTACTATCTCAAATAAATTTTCGAATAATGGTGAAGTTAAAGTAGTAAAGAGTACAGAAATCCCCGATGAATGGATGGGTCTTGATATAGGTCCGAAAGCGATTAAGCAATATTGTGATATTATAAGCAAGTCCAAAAGCATTATGTGGAATGGACCTCTCGGAGTATTTGAATTTGAAAATTTTTCCAAGGGAACATTTCAAGTGGCAAAAGCGATAGCAGAAGCTACCGGTCAAGGAGCATTCTCTCTAATCGGTGGTGGAGATTCTGTATCTGCCATCAATAAATCAGGACTTGCAGACCGAGTAAGCTTTATTTCTACCGGTGGGGGTGCTATGCTTAAATATTTTGAGAATAAAACTTTACCCTGTATTGAAGCGATTTTGGGTGATGACAAAGGATAGTGTCAAGTCATATTCTTCCTCTTGCCTTTAGTTCGAAGTACTTGTTGATTACTTCTGTTTTATCCCTTTGAATTTATAACCGGCATCCGAAAGTATTTTCAATATTTCGGGTAGTGCTTTTATTGTTGTAGATTTTGCTTTTAGGCTATCGTGAAAAACTATTATCGAACCCGGATTGACATTGTTTACAACATTGTTGATACATTTTTTCACACTGATACCCGGATCAAAATCACCGGAAAGGACATCCCACATTACTATATTGTATTTTCTTTTAAGATAGCTTATTTGACGAGGAGATATTTTTCCATAAGGAGGGCGGAAGAGAGTTGAATTGATAATATTATCTGCCTCTTCTATGTCATTAAAATATGTTTTGTTATTGGTTGCCCAACCCTTGAGATGATTATAAGAATGGTTTCCTATCGAGTGATTTTTTTGTTTGATTTGGTTGAATAAATCCCTGTTTTGTTCGACATTTTTTCCAAGGCAAAAGAATGTTGCTTTTGCGGAGAAAGAATCCAAAATATCTAATATTGCAGGAGTAGATTCAGGTATAGGACCATCGTCGAATGTAAGATATACCGCTTTGCCCTCGGTTTTGATATTATAGATCAATGACGGAGCTAATAATTTTATTATTTTAGGTATTTTTACTGTATAAAACATCAGAATTTATTATTCCGTATTGATACTTTAATTGTAAGTAGATTTTCGTATCGAGTCGCTTTCTACATATATATGTGTGAATTTAGGATTTGCTTTTCTTATTTCATTTTTTATGTTTTTTACAGTGTTTTCCAATTCTGTAACCGGGATATTATCCTTGAAATTTACTTCCATTCCGGCCATGATTTCATCGGGGCCCAAATGCATCGTACGTATATTTCCGAAATAATCAATCTGCTTGTATTTTGAGACGATATCATTAATCATGGCAATATCCTTTTCAGATGCTGCTTCGCCTATCAACAAATGCTTGGTTTCAGAAGCCATAAAGAAAGCGACATAAACCAGTAAAATACCAATCAAAATCGAAGCTGCTGCATCATAAATCGGCTCATCCAAAAAATAAGCCAATGTCACACCTACCAAAGCGATTATCAAACCGGCTACTGCTGCACCATTTTCGATTATCACTGCGATAGAAGCAGCATCCTTACTTTCTACCAAAGCAGATTTATATCCTGTCGGATGAACTTTTCTAAATTCTTTTAAGGCTACTAGCAAACTAGCTCCTTCAAAGAAAATAGCACCAAACAAAACTCCGTAATTCCATATAATATTGCTGTGATTAGAAATTTCTGCCGGATCGATGATATGGTGAACACCTTCATAAATCGCCACTCCACCTCCTAAAGAAAAAACCAATATCGAGACAATAAAACTCCAAAAATATATCTCTTTTCCGTGTCCAAACGGATGTAATTTGTCAGGACCTTTTTTACTTCTCTTTATCCCAAGCAGCAATAATAAGCCATTTACCGTATCAATCAATGAATGAATACCCTCCGATAGCATGGCAGAACTACCTGTGAAGATAGAAGCGATAAATTTCATTACTGCTATTAATACATTTGCTAAAATCGATGCGTAAATTGTGAATTTTGAACCTCCTGTTGACATAAATATCTCTTTTATTTGATAATTAATTGCAAATATAAGGTAAAATAGTAATACACACTGAGTTTTGCACACACCAAAACCCGTGAAAATAAAAATTTTAAATGTTTTGGATGTTTTACTATGCTATTTCAATACTTCTAAAATCGTTATTCACTATTCAATCCGAATATCGAACACTGATTAACGATATAAGATTTATGATTTTTTTTGTGCTAATAATCTCTCTATGCAAAAAGGAGCATTTTAAGATTTGGCTAAAAAAAAAGACCGCTACTACCCCCGTAGAACGATCTTTTTTAAACTTAACTTTCTGAGTATTCTTTATAATACATCTGATTCGCTAATACAATTGCATATTTCTTGCCAAAAGTTGTTATTATCAATAGGTTACAACGGTATATTTCATATAGTCAATATTCGCAATATAAATCTAATTGATAAGATATATATGAAGATATCATATTTTTTCGTATATTTACTAATTATATTTATTTTCTAACTGCTTTGAAAATTGGATTTTTTATTTTGATTAGGTCATTTAGGATATTATTGATATTTTTTCTTTTCATCATAGTAACTTCTTTTATTGAAAAGCAAGAATGGGGCTTTTTTGGTCATAAGAAAATCAATAGAATGGCTGTTTATACGCTTCCCCCGGAGATGATGTATTTTTTCAAACCCAATATTGAATTTTTTACTGAGCACGGTCCTGACCCGGATAAACGAAAGTATGTTGATCCACACGAGGCTGTCAGACATTATATTGACATTGACACTTGGGGAGAATATCCATTTCCACATTTACCTAGAACATGGATTGGGGTAATGCTAAAATATGCTGAGATAAACGCTAAGTTTGAAGACACAAAAATGACACTGTTCAGCCCTGATATCAATTATTTTAGCGGTGATACTTTATATGGCAATACAGTGATTTGCTCTTTTCAAAAATACTATGAATTTATAAAAGACACAATTGCGAAAAATATATTGAATGGTGAGATGATATTTCCCATCGATTCCGTTTCGAAATGGTTGGACATGGATTTGTCCATGTTTGATGGTTTTGAGATTGTGGTTGAGGAGCATTTTTCCAAAGAAGGGATTTCGCCCTATTTTCTATATCAGTATTACTATGCTCTTGTCAATGCTTTTGAAAAAAGAAAACCTAAATCTATAATCCGTAGAGCAAATGATATCGGGCATTATATAGCAGATGCCAGTGTTCCTCTTCACACTACAAAAAATTACAATGGGCAATTGACCGGACAAAAAGGAGTTCATGCTTTCTGGGAAAATAGAATTCCTGAACTTTTAGCCGATGAGGAATTTGATTTTTTTGTCGGCAAAGCGGAATATATCGAAAATATACGGGATTTCTTTTGGAATATCATTCTCAAAAGCCATAGCTATAAAGATAAAGTATTGGCTGCTGAAATGAAAGTCAGAAATAGTTTTCCCGATGATAAAAAATATGTTTTTGCCGAAAGAAACGGAGTGGTGACACGGCTTCAATCGGAGGAATACACAAGGGCTTTTAACAGGGAGTTAAACGGGATGGTAGAAAAAAGGATGAGAAGTGCCATAAAATCATTGGGAAGCATATGGTACACTTCTTGGATTGATGCCGGCCAACCGGATTTGAAAGATATAACGGATATATCTTGGACAAAAAAGGAATTGGAGGAAATGAAGAAAATCAAGAATGCAGATAAAAACGGCACATTTCACGGTAGAGAACATTGGGATTAGTCCTTTATAAAATCGTCTATTTTTATTTCTTCGCTGCTCTTATTGTCGTTGTTTCATTTATCCAACATCCAACTTTAAATTTTTGTCCTTCTTTATAAGTTCTCTGAAAAATATCGTCTATGCTCGGCATAAATCTCTGATATGAACGTATCAATTTGTTTGCTTCTTTCGCAACAGAGGGATCAATCCTCTTGGCGTACTTGAATTTATCAATAGCAGGCCAAGTAACTATCTGACTATCCCAACCTCTACCCGGACCGCAGATAGGTCCGCTGGAAGCGTACAATTTACCGATAAGCAAGTACGGTTCTCCCCAACCGGACTTCAACTTTGCCGCTTTAAGCGCATATTTTCTCGAAAGCCCGAAATTCTTTAAGTCTCTATAATAGATTTTTGCAATCAAATACAGGTATTTAGCTTTTTTCTCTACATCATCGGTTTTATTTACAAATATTTCAAAATTCTTAACAGCCTCTTTGAAGTTTCCTTTATTATAGGCATTATACGCTTTGCGTAGTGGTCCGGGCTCCGGTGGCGCTACATAACATTTACCTGATTTTAATTTTCTTAGTTCCTCATAGGCTACATCCGAAATATCACAACCACCCCACATAAGTTTTCTATGTACCAAATTCACGGTATCACAACTATTTTTCCCTTTCTCAAAAATATCCATATACTTCATAGAATAATATTTACATGGATAAAACCCCTTAATCGCTTCAAAATTATCAAGCAATTTTGGAGCGTAATCCTTGATCATATCCCAAGCTTGGCACTCCGTTCCCTTACAGTGTTCAGTGCCGTATTTGATCGCATTTATCATATGGTTGGCATATCTTTTAGCATCCAAAGTATCGAGTTTACCAGAGACAAACCGGTCATAAATCATCTTGCTAAATGGATTGATAACAAAATAATCCGTTTTCTCCTTTTTGGCATCAACAGCTTTGGCAAACATATCGAATATTTCATCTTGACTCACATCTTTATTAAAATAATAATAAAAATCAAATGCTTTTCGACCCAACACATAAGCTTCATCTCCAAAACATTCAAGTCTTTTATCATAAATCCAATTGATAGAATCTATCAAAGATTTTCTTTTAGCCGGATCTTTTTCAATCTCATAATAATGCTTAAAAATCTTAATCCCATCATCAAAATGATACTTCATCCTACCATTCGCTCCCGGTGCTAAACGCACCGCAGGTGACCAATACTCAAGAGCCTGATCGTATTCATTGGTCTTAAGAAAATTGTGAAAAATGAAAAACATACCCTTGACATCTTCACCGTCTTCCAAGTCTTTAAACATAGTACAAGGCGTAGGGCGAGGTTCATCATCAATTTTTTTCACCTCTTTCTTTTGCTCTTTAACCACTTCTTTAGCCACCTTGGGAGAGCAAGAGCTCATAAAAAACAAAACTACAACTGATATCACAATCGAAAACCTAAGCATATATTTATTTTAAAAATTAAAAAAATCAAGTTACAAATATATTCAATTTAGTTGTAAATTTTGGAATATAAAGAAAAAATAACATTTCAATTTATAATTCCTGTTTTGAAATTCAGCAATTTAATGATTATTTATTAAATTGCGTTCTCATTGTAATAATTAAAATAAAGGGAAAATGACTCTTAACCAAAACAAATATTTTGTTCTGATAAAAATGCTAGTTTTTTCATTTTCCCTTATAATTATTGGTATCAGTATTAGTTCTTGCGGAGATAAATGCAAGGATGTGCTTTGTGAGAACGGATATTGCATAAAGGGTGATTGCTTTTGCGATACCGGCTATTCCGGAGAAAGGTGTGAAATTAAGGAAAGTGACAAATATGTCGGGCTATACGCAGGAAAATTATCTTTCCCTGATATTCCCGGTTCACAAATTATAGATATGAAAGTCAAAAATTATGATTTTAATCCATTTGATTTAAAAATAAATATCAATAACCACAACGGAGTGGAGTTTTTCAACCTTAATGCCCATGTAAACAAAGACTCGATATTGATTGAGCAATCATTCAACGAACACATTACTCCATACGACACCATTATCAATCTGATATATCCATCCAAGGGAGTATTAAAACAAGATTCAATACTGGAATTTCCCATTGCTTACAGAAATATAGATAGCGAAATGACATATACCGTAAATTTGAAAGCTGTTAAGCAGAGGTAAAAGGTTGAAGTTTTAAAAAGCCACGAATGCACGAATAATATTACATAAATTTTGGTGCTTTGCACCGGTTTATACCTGCTTTAGATATGAAAAAAATACTATTTGTCCTGACTATTAAGGTGGAGTAGCTCTTATAGGCGTTGTTTTTTACGATAGTGAGAATATTTTAAGCTTGTAAATTATTCGGCAAGAGGTCAGGAGACCTTTGCCTTGGAGTACTCCCTGCAAAAGGTCTCCCGACCTCTTTGCAAACCCGAAACTCGAAACCCGAATTTCGAGACTTTGTTTAAGTAAAATCAAATAGCTAACTTTGAATCGTAGAAGCAAAAGCTTAAAAAATACCGTAGATTAAGAACCGTCACAACTCCCTTCCCTTGCTAAGGGAAGGGTCGGGGACGGGTACTTACATTCGAATTATCAGCAACTTAACAATCTAATTAGATGGAATAATCCTGATTAAAGCACCTGTACCTCTTCCAGATTGTCCATACCTTTTGTCAATGCTGATTCATTCAATGGTATCAAATGGTGATATCTTTCAGGTAGTGATTTTTTTAGTCCCAAAATTACATTTTCCAATTGAACGATTGGTCTTGCTTTCATATAGGCGCCTAGAATAATCATATTTGATACCTTGGCATTTCCCATTTCAGCAGCCAGTTTTGATCCGGCTATCCTGTAAATATTGATATCTTTTCTGGTCGGATGTGCCAATATACCATTGGGATCATACAGAAGAGTACCACCCGGCTTGACAGTATTCTCAAATTTATCCATTGACTGTTGGTTCAAAATGATTGCCGTATCATATTTGGTCAAAATCGGACTACTTATCCTCTCATCACTTATAATCACGGTCACATTTGCTGTTCCTCCTCTCATTTCCGGACCGTAACTTGGCATCCAGCTAACCTCTTGGTCTTGCATAATCGCACTATAAGCTAATATTTTTCCCATTGATAAAACACCTTGTCCACCAAATCCTGCAATTATTAATTCTTCAGTCATAATTATCTTTTTTAGCTTACTATTTATTTTAATTTACCATTCACTTTGATATCTCCGATAGGAAAATAAGGAAACATATGTTCCACCATCCATTCATTTGCTTTTACAGGTTCCATTTTCCAACCTGAATTACAGTTTGAAACTATTTCGACAAATGCCAACCCCTTTTTGTCTCTTTGTACTTCAAAAGCTTTTCTTATCGCTTTTTTAGCTTTTCTCACTGCTTGTGGTGTATGAACAGCTTGTCTCGTAACATAATAAACTCCCGGCAACTGAGCGATTAATTCAGTCATCTTCAAAGGAGCCCCCATAGTTTCTATTTCCCTACCATAGGGTGATGTAGAAGTCTTCATTCCGTCAAGAGTCGTTGGAGCCATTTGTCCTCCGGTCATTCCATAGATACCATTATTGACAAAGATTATAACTATATTCTCTCCCCTATTACATGCGTGGAGAGTCTCATTTCCTCCGATAGCAGCCAAGTCTCCATCGCCTTGATAAGTAAATACAAATTTATCTGGATATACTCTTTTAATACCGGTTGCAACCGCAGGAGCTCTACCATGAGCTGCTTGAGTCATATCTATATTCATAAATTCATATGCCAATACGGAGCAACCTACAGGAGCTACACCAATAGTATCTTCTGTTATACCCATCTCTTCAACTACTTCCATTGTGATATTGTGCGCAGTACCATGACCACAACCGGGACAATAACTCAAGGGCTTATCCGTCATGTTTTTGGTCTTTGTATAAATCAGATTTTCCGGCTTAATTATATCTTTTATTTCCATGATTATCCCTTTATTATTTGATTTTCTAATGCTTCCAAAACTTCCTCAGGAGAGTGTACAACTCCTCCGTATCTACCAAAATGTTCAGCTTTGGCTTTACCCTCGATAGCTAATTTCACATCCTCTATCATTTGACCTGAACTCATCTCTACAGCTAAAAATCCTTTTACTCTTCCTGCAAGTTCATTAAGAGGTTTTGTCGGAAAAGGAAATAGCGTAATAAGTCTAAATATACCTACTTTATATCCTTTTTCTCTTGCTAGGTTCATCGCCTTTTGGGAAATCCTTGCACTTGAGCCATAAGCAACGATAATATAATCTGCATCATCACAATCAATCATTTCATACCTCAATTCATTCTCTTGCATCAATCTGTATTTCTCTTGTAGTTTATGATTGTGAGCTTCCTGTTTGTAAGGATCAAGATCCAAAGAAGTAATAATATTTCTTTCTCTGTCTTTTCTTTTGCCAATCGTAGCCCAATCACCATAAAGTTCTTCTATTTCTTTATCTGAAAGCCTGGGTTTTTGTGGAGGCAATTCAACTTTCTCCATCATCTGACCTATAATACCATCTGAAAGTATCATCACAGGATTGCGATATTTAAAGGCAATCTCAAAGGCATCATCCACAAAATCTACCATTTCTTGAACTGATGCAGGTGCCAAAACATACATTCTATAATCTCCGTGTCCTCCTCCCTTTGTCGTTTGAAAATAATCTGCTTGAGACGGTTGAATTGTACCCAACCCCGGGCCTCCTCTTACCACATTCACTATCACTGCCGGCAATTCGGATCCTGCTATATAAGATATTCCTTCTTGTTTAAGGCTGATTCCTGGGCTTGATGAGGACGTCATTGCTTTTTTACCAGCTCCGGCTGCTCCATACACCATATTAATTGCAGCAATTTCACTTTCAGCTTGCAAAACGACCATACCCGTTCTATCTTCCGGTCTTTCCATCATCAAATATTCTATTACCTCAGATTGAGGAGTGATAGGGTATCCAAAATAAGCATCACATCCGGCTCTAATAGCGGCCTCTGCTATAGCTTCGTTTCCTTTCATTAATTTTATATCTGCCATCGCTATATATCTTTTTTTCTATGATTTATTATACTTTCACTCTATATACTGAAATTACACCATCAGGACATACAATCGCACAGTTTTTACACGCAATACATTCTTCAGGATTTTCCATATACAAAAAATGATAACCTTTTCTATTCACATCTTTAGCTAATTGAATTACATCTGTAGGACAGGTGGGAATACAAACGCTACAACCTTTGCATTTTTCTGTGTCAACAACTATTGCTCCTCTTACTTTTGCCATTTTGCATCAATTTTATTAATTCTAAATACTATGGCTACAAATATAGTAAAAATACCGGAATTCACTAATTTGTTTTTAGAGCAATATCATTCAATTTATATTTTTTATAAATTGCCAAAGCGAATATTATTTTGAATCAAACACCTTTTTAAAGACTTCAAGCGTTTTTATTTTGCCAAAATCCACTAAGTGAATTTTAAAATAGAGAATAAGGCTTTCGAGCAAATTATGTTTGTCCACTCGAGAAAAAGCTATATCCTCCGGTCTCTCCAAGTCAATATCCATGAGCTCCACCAATTTTTTAGAATTTCTCTCATTAAGATAATCAATATGGTGAGGAGTATTGTTTGTGAATTTCCCTTCTCTTAAGTCAAAATATATATTAGATTCAGAATAATTAGATACAGGGTTAAAACCCAGAAAATCACTCATTTTTACAAGAAATATAAGATGAAAATTTGATATATTTTTATTTGTTTGATCTAAAAAAATCAATGAATTTTCACAAAAATCATAAAATTCCTCATTGCTTTCCTTTTCTTTTATACTCTTAGCTATGATTTCTACCATAAACAATGCTATTGATGATTTGTAGATATCAAAAGGGAGGGATTTGAAGACATAATTCATTTGCACTTCTTTTATCCTGTTTATTTTAGCATTGTCATTATCATAAACAACCAAATCCAAGACATTCATCGGTTGGAGCATCCCAAGGGTTACTTTTGCATTTTTTTTTCTTACCCCACTTATGATATATGTTTTTAGTCCGAGCTCCCGTGTCAAGATATCAAGGATTAAACTCGTTTCGGAGTATTTTACTGTACGAAGCACTATTCCTTTGGACTTAACAATCATAATTTAGTTGTATATAACAAGAAAATCCCAAATCCAGCAATATGAATTTGAGATATGATTAATATTTTGACATAAAAAGAGAGAATAAAATCCTATCCTTTCTTCTTTTTAGTCTTTTGGGGTCTTGTTTTACCGTAAGAGCCTTTCACAATTTTACCCTTTCTTGTTTTTCTATCTCCTTTTCCCATTTTTTATCTATTTTGAGTTGCAAAGGTAATAAATTACTTCGATAAGTAACAATGTTTTGTTTAAAAAAGGTACATTTCATTTTTTCGAATATAAAGTCAATTTTTTCTATTTGCATAGACCACCCTACTTATGAAATTAATCAGTTATACTTCTATATACTAACACCAATGTGCCGTTAGGCACAAAATATGGGTAAAAAAATCTATACCAACTAAAATGCGTGCCGTAGGTACGCTATATTAAACACATCAACAAAACTTCTTGTAAAAAAGCGAAAAAATGAAATACACCTAACAAAAACCGGTATTATTGACAAATTGAAGTTCTGATATATTTTGTACTGTTCTTTTTAACATGATTGGGCTTTTTATGTTAACACTTAGTGTCTGTAAGAAAACACATCAAATTTTAAATTGATTCTTACTACCATCTGCTTTTTTGCAGTCATTACTTATATACTTCTGTATCTATATGTATTTTTTTAGCAAAAAGTAACCATGAAAAGAGAATAATTTTTAAATATTTTTTATTGAATATCTCAATAATAGTTGAATTTAGCAGCTATTTATGCAAAAATCAAAATAAGTTTATAATTTTGAGTTTTAATATATTTGCTTAACAAAAGATTTTTGTGGAAAAAACTAGTGAAATTATCCTGAACTTGGACGGTATTGAGCCTTTGGACTTATTTGGTATAAATGATACTAAACTCAATGCTTTGAAAAATGCATATCCTGATTTAATTATCACAACACGCGGTAGTCAAGTAAAACTTAACGGACTTAAAAAGGATGCTCAAAGTGCTAAATCCAAAATCGAAATGATGATGAGAATAATCAGCCGTCATGGAGATCTTACTGTTCAAGCGGTACAAGAACTCGTAGGGGGAGGCAATCCAATACAAGGAAAACTCGGAAAAAACAGTAAAACCATTGTACATGGTAGAGACGGAAGAGTCATAAAAGCCAGAACAAAAAATCAAAAACGATTAGTTGAAGCCAGTACTGATAATGATATTGTATTTGCAATCGGCCCTGCCGGAACAGGCAAGACTTATGTGGCTGTTGCAATGGCGGTAAAGGCGCTTAGAAATAGATTGGTGAAAAAAATTATTCTGACAAGACCGGCTGTTGAAGCAGGAGAAAGCCTGGGCTTTTTACCCGGAGATATGAAAGATAAAGTCGATCCTTACTTACGTCCGTTATACGATGCTCTTGACGACTTAATCAATCCTGAAAGGCTGAAACAATTTATTGCAAATAGAGTGATAGAAGTTGCGCCTCTGGCATTTATGAGAGGGAGAACATTGGACAATGCATTTGTGATACTGGATGAAGCACAGAACGCAAGCTCTGTACAACTGAAAATGTTTCTCACCAGATTGGGCCCAAATGCTAAGTGTATTGTGACCGGAGACCTTACTCAAATTGATTTGCCCAGACATCAATATTCAGGACTTGGCAAAGCATTGGATTTGCTTGGAAATGTCAATGGGATCGAAATTGTAAGAATGAGCAAAGATGATGTCGTCAGACACAGATTAGTCAAAAGGATTATTGAAGCATATGATATTGACAATAAAAAGAGGCATGAGGAAGAATAAGGTGGTTTAACTCTTTACTCCATCAAACATTTTGTTTCCAAATAATAAGAAAATCGCGACTAAAAAACCAAAAGGCATCATAATTAACTATTTAAATATTAATAATAATTTTAATGCCACAATAACTATGCCAAGTTAACCCGAAAGGGCGTATTTCACTTTTTCACATCGCTGTTTAATAATTTCTATCTCTCGACACAACTGCCCCCTCACACATCCGTAAATACCTACACAATACTATTCTTTTTTATATGTTTTGGGCATATACCTACTTAAATCTTCTTCTTCCTTTTTATCGTCTTTATTTACATCAGTTTCTGTATCATCCTGACTATCTTCTGATTCACTTTTTTTAATTGCATTTTTAAATATCTCTTCAATTTGCTTCACATGCTCTTCTTCCTTTTTTAGTTTTTTACCACCACTTGACAAAATATAATAAACAAGAACACCTACGATAAATAAAGAAATCAGCCCGCTCCAAATTGAAGCTTTGAAAAGTATTGCAATACCTATAATCAAAAATATTAAGCCAATATATTCCATTTTTATCCAGAACAATGTATGGCTATTTTTAACTTTAACTCTCTCTCCTGTTTTCTCGTCCACGAAGACTCGACCGTCCTCCTGGCTATTCCATTTTAAACCGAAATATAAGCTAAAAATAGCACTTATGAAAAATCCAAAAGCATTGGCATAATCTGAAAGTTCTATAGGCATAGTTAGCCTCAACAATACAATACTAGCAAGTAAAACCCCAAAAGATAAAATCCCTTTACCTGACCATACAATCATAATAATAATGTTTTAAATTGATTAATGCTTACTCCTGTTTTAAGTCTTTTTTCTGCATATTTCGACTACATTTCATTATTTTATTCTATATATGCCTGTAAGAAATCACGCTAAATTTGAAACTTGTAATTTCTTATCAATATATTTCCGGAACAAAACTTTGAATTTCCAGAGGTGTTCTAACATAACCTTTATTGTGTTTTCGAGGCGGAAGCTCCTTTACTCCATAGTCTATCTCTTCATAATGAATCTGACTCAATAGATGAGAAATGCAATTGAGTCGAGCTCTTTTCTTTTCATCTGCATTCACAACCCACCACGGTGAAAGTTTTGTGTCCGTATATGTAAACATTTCATCTTTTGCCTTGGAATATTCTACCCAACGCTCTCTTGATTCAACATCCATAGGGCTCAATTTCCATTTTTTTGTAGGATCTTTAAGTCTTGATTGAAATCTTCTTTCTTGTTCTTCTTCACTGACGGAAAACCAATATTTGATCAGTTTAATACCTGAATGTATAAGCATATTTTCAAATTTCGGACATGCTCTGAGAAAATCCCAATATTCATCGTCGGTACAAAAACCCATCACTCTCTCTACCCCGGCACGATTATACCATGACCTGTCAAATAGTACGATTTCACCTGCTGCCGGTAAATGAGCTACGTATCTCTGAAAATACCATTGAGTTTTCTCTCTTTCAGTTGGAGTGCCAAGAGCGACGACTCTCGCTATCCTGGGATTTAGGGTTTGTGTTATCCTCTTGATTGTTCCACCCTTCCCTGCTGCATCTCTACCCTCAAATAAAACCACCACACGAAGCCCCTCCTTTTTCACCCATTGTTGAAGTTTCACCAATTCAATTTGTAACTTAATTAGTTCTTTTTCATAAAAATGTTTTGAGAGCTTTTTCTTTTCTTTAGACATAATTTTCAAATTTGAATGATTAATATTGGTATACGATCTTAATAATAGTGCCTGCACAAATATAAAATAAATATTCAAATGAAATAATTATTTATTCAGTTTTTTATTGGATTTATGCCTTGAATGGTCTCTTTTTGTTTTTTTGCCTAAGTTTTTGATTATCGCATCTTCCATATCGATATCCATTTGATTGGAGAGGCATGTCAATACAAATAAAATATCGGATATCTCATCAGATATTCTTTCTTTTAAAACATCATCTGCGACTGGTATCTTGAAACTTTGTTCACCGTATTTCCTCGCAATAAGTCTTGCTAATTCTCCTGTTTCTTCCATTAATAAAATCATATTGGTTTTTTCATCAAAATATCTTACTCCATATTCCTTGATCCATTTATCAATTGTTTTCTGCAATTTTTTTATTTTCATTTAAATTTATTTATTCTTGTTATAAGCATAAAAAATTCCTTGTTCTGATTTATTAAATTTATTATAAACGGGGAGGTAAACAAAATGAGGCCATTAAGGTTGAAAAAACTCAAAAATAGACAACCAAATATTTAGGAACACGCCCCAATATCAAATTTGCTTAAAAACTAATCTATATCCATTTTCATTATCAATCCATAATCTTTTGCCTTGAATTTTGTAACTTTTTGAATATCTTAATCCATCAAGGAATTTTATCTCCCAGGAATAAATTTCTGCACAAAATATCGTTGTTCCGATAACACCTATTGTATGTAGTTTATTATCACTTAATATTTCATATTTACCATTGTAGCCATTACAACCATCAAACCCTCTGAATACCGTAGAATCTATAAATTCAATATTAATCTCCGGAAAACTATCCGGTTTACAATTTTCAGTCGTGTCAATATAACCAACAAAACTCCATTTGTTAATAATACTAGAATTAGCTTTAACAGTATCAATCTCAGTAAAACAGGTCGTTTTTTCTTTCTCCGGTTTATCTTTTTCACAAGAGATAATACTTATCAAAATGACACTTATTAAAACAATTAATCTTTTCATACTTTAAATTATTTTTGAGTTTGAACAAAAAAAACAATCTCTCTGTGTCAAATATAACGATGTTTTGGCAAATAATACAAATACTTATAAAAATACTTTTAAATTTTCTTAATGAACAATAAAAACAAAAAATAATCTATTTAACCTGAATATTAAGAAGTATTTCTATTACGAGCTCAAACTACCTGCAATTAAAGGAAATGCTAAAAAATTTTATGCCTCAAAAATGGGTGTCCTTTTACTCGGGAAAAAAATTCTTGCGCTTCCCTTTACTAATGGTATTTTGAACTCTCACTACGAAAATCCGTGAATAATGCGGGTTAAATTAATCTAAAGTTTAATTTTGCATTTTTTTAATAAAAAACTAATAAAATGTCTGCAATAGATAAAATAAACAAGCAAGAAATGCTGGATGCAATAAATTCAGCAAAGTTTGATAATGATATTTCCGTTGTTATAAAAACCAATAAAGGTGATATCAACCTAGAATTATTTGCCACTAAAACCCCTAAGACTGTAGCCAACTTTATCGGATTGGCAAAAGCCGGATATTATGACGGATTGACATTCCACAGGGTGATTGATGACTTCATGATTCAAGGAGGATGCCCCAATGGCAATGGCATGGGAGGTCCCGGTTACAACTTTGAAGATGAGTTTCACCCTGAATTGAGACATGACTCTCCGGGAGTATTATCAATGGCAAATGCCGGTCCCGGAACAAATGGAAGTCAATTTTTTATTACCCATGTTGAAACGCCTTGGTTGGACGGAAACCATACCGTATTTGGCAAAGTAAAAAGCGAAGCAGATCAGGATGTGGTAAATTCGATAAGAATGGGAGATACTATCGAGAGTATAGTAATTGAATAAAATCCTGTTTTTTTTATGAATTTTGTGAAGATCGGATATGGTGTGATTTTGTGTTTGATGATAGGGATAATAGCATTATACTTATCATCATTTATTCCTCTGGGAGCTGTGGCAATAGCAATAGTGATAGGCATAGCAATTGGCAATACAGTAAAGTTTGGAGAGAAGTTTAATCCCGGTATATCATTTAGTGAAAAACATATTTTGTCATTTGCAATTGCATTGATGGGAGTAAATCTAAATTTCACCATTTTACAAGAATTGGGTATTAAAACAGTATTATTTGTGATAATTGCAATGGGCTTAACCATATTTTCAGCTGTTATACTTTCGAAAATCTTTAATTTTAATCCAAAGCTTGCATTGTTATTGGGCATTGGCAATGGAGTTTGCGGCAGTTCAGCTATTGCAGCCACTGAAAAAATAATCGGTGCAGAAAAAGAGGATGTAGGTCTTTCGGTTGCAATTGTAAATTTCCTTGGGACTATTGGAATATTCCTTTTACCTTTCATTACAAATATAGTTTTAGGATTTGGGGACTTGAAATCAGGCATCGCAATTGGCAATACACTTCAAGCAGTGGGGCAAGTGGTTGCAGCCGGTTTTTCGATAAGCCCTGAAGCGGGGCACATAGCCACAATAGTAAAAATGACCAGAATATTGATGCTTTTCCCTTTGGTACTTGTGCTATTGTTTAGTTTTAAGGAAAAAATTAAGGGAGGTAAACAAAAATTTAAACTTCCTAAAATGCCAGTTTTTATTATTGGATTTATATTGTTTTCCTTAATACCTACACTAAATTTATTACCAAAAGAAAGCATAGAAATGATCAAAAAAATCAGCCATTACTCCCTTATTATAGCAATGGCTGGAATAGGTCTAAGGATAACTATCAAAAGCATATTATCAAGCGGTAAGATGGCATTGCAAATAGCAAGTATTATATTTTTGATTCAAATATTATTCAGTACTGCGATAATTTATTTCTTGTTTTAAAATAAAAGATAAGATGGCACTAATCTCAACAGATAAAAAGAAATTGGATATCGATTATATTTTCGATGTGCTTAGCAGGACTTATTGGGCACATTCCAGAACCATAGATGAGATAAAAGAAAGTATAAATAACTCCTTGTGTTTTGGCATGTATATCGATGGAAAACAAATGGGATTTGCAAGAATAGTAACCGATAAAGTCGTTTTTTCATATCTGATGGATGTATTTATAGATGAAAAATTTCAAGGGCATAAATTCGGAAGTGAATTAATTAACACAATATACCAACACAAAGATTTGGTCAATGTAAAAAATCACTATTTGCATACTAAAGATGCACAAGAATTTTACAAAAAACACGGATTTGAAATATACGGATTCCCATTTAAATTTATGATAAAAACACTTCAATAACAAGCATCCGCATAAGTACATATTTTATCCATATCAAAGTTAAGATTCAACATTCAACTCCTCTGGAGTTGTATTTTACTTGTTCGGATACCGCGGGTTTCACCCACGGTTATTCACATTTATCCCGCTATACAGCGGGATATTTTATCTTTCCATAAAATCGATGGATTTATCGGTCAAGCTCGAAAGTAGGGTGTTTACTTTCGAATTTAAACTGTCTGAAAAAGCTACCGGCGAAGCACTGAAACAAATCAAAGAGAAAAGATATTGGGAAAAATATCAAGACTATAAAAATATTTACCTCATCGGCATTGAATTCAGCCTTGAAAATAGGAATATTATCGGGTATGAGTGGGAAAAGGTTTAGTTTATTTCAATATGGAAATACAATAAATTATTCAAATAGGGTACTTTTAAATCAAAAAAAGTGATGTTTTAGATTATCTCCATTGCAGCATATAATGCAGATATTTCATCTATCAAATGATTGTTTTGTTAATTTATTAATCGACTTTCTTCAAATATGAAACTTCAAATATATTCTTTACGTGTTTTTCTTACCATTATTTTTAGTGCAATAAGCTTTCTTGAATATTCTTATTCTAATGATAATTTTACATTTAAGCATAGTGATTTTGTTAAAGTCAATAATGCTCCGGTTGTCACGCTTTTAACGCCGGTTACAGGTTCAACCTACTTGATAGGAGAAGATATTTCCATGTCAGCAAATGCTTCTGATCCGGACGGATTTGTAGTAAAAGTGATGTTTTATGCAGGAAATACTTTTCTTGGAGAAGATGTATCAGAGCCTTTTGGATACAATTGGCTAAAACCAAGTGGAGGAAATTATGCCATAACTGCTAAAGCAATAGATAATGACGGTGATACCACTACATCCAATATATCCAATATCGTGATGATTGATGATGGACAACCGGCTGAATGGGCGCATTCCGGTTTAGGTGGTGGAGGAGCAATGTTTTCTCCTTCAATAAGTCCTTTTGACAACAAAGAATTATATATTGCTTGTGATATGAGCGGAATTTACAATTCAAAAAATGCAGGAGAAAGTTGGGATTTGTTGGATTTTCGAGAGATTAAAGCTAATATAGAGAGTAAAATAAATTTTACAAGTTCACCCGATACCCTGTATTCGATAGCCAATTATCCCTGGCCCAATGAAAGAGCACCGGTAAAAAGCACGGATGGAGGAAAAACCTGGTCTGTATTGTCAGGAGATCCTACTTCTGCGGAAACATATTATTTATTTGCCGACCCCAACAGTACCAAAAGAGTGATTTTGAGTAGCTATTCGGAATTGTATTATTCCGATGATGGCGGAGCATCTTTTACGCAAATTTATACAGCAAATGATCTGTATGTCGGAGGTGTATTCTGGGACGGAAATGATATTTACATCGGGTGCATAGACGGTTTATTAACTTCACATGACAATGGTAATAGTTTTAATCTTGAAAATTATAATGATGAAATGCCGGCGAATTTCGGGATATTAACCCTGACAGGTGCTAAACAAAATGGAAATGTACGTTTGTTTTGTGTTGCAAGGCTTTCCGGTGATTTGTGGCCCGGACTTAATCCTGTCGATTATTGGTCGGATGAAGCAGATGTTTTTAGATTCAATTATCCTGATAGCAACGGCTGGACACGTGCAAACAATGGTATAAATTCCGGTGATTTTCCATATTTTGTTGCTATGGCAGCTAATAATATTGACATAGTTTATATGGGAGGCTCAGATGAAAACGGAGGAGATCAAATCGTCTATAAATCATCCGATGGAGGAAATTCATGGACAAATACTTTTCTAACAAATAACAATCAAAATATCGCTACCGGTTGGTTGGGAGACAATGGAGATTTGGATTGGAGTTGGGCAGAATCTACTTTAGGTATGAATGTTTGTCCAAACAACCCGGATATTATAGTTGTATCCGATTGGGGATTTGCCCACACTTCGAGAAATGGCGGAAATAGTTGGCAGCAAATATATGTACCCCCAAGTGAAAGCAATCCTGCCGGAAGCCAGACGCCAAAAGGATTGGATTATCACTCCAACGGATTGGAAGTAACAAGTTCCTGGTGGATGACCTGGATTGATAAAGATAATATATTTGCAAGTTATACCGATCTAACCGGTATCAAAAGTGCGGATGGAGGTAAAAGTTGGAATAAAAACTATTCGGGCAATGATTATAATAGCACTTATCAAGTAGTTAGAAGATCTGATAACGGAAAACTATTTGCCGCAGTTTCTTCTGTTCATGATTTATATCAAAGTACTTATTTGGAAGACTCAAGAATTGATGGAGGAACCGGAGCAATTTTGCAATCGGATGATAATGGTTTCACTTGGTCGATACTACATGACTTCGGGCATCCGGTCGTATGGATCGCTTTGTCACCAAATGATCCTGACAAAATGTATGCAAGTGTTGTCCATAGCACTAATGGTGGTATATTTTATTCTTCCGATTCGGGAGCAAACTGGAGCAAACTTTCAAATCCTCCTCGTACCGAAGGGCATCCTTTCAATATTAGAGTATTATCTGACAACACTTTGGTTTGCAGTTATTCAGGCAGAATAAATTCATCAGGAGATTTCACGGAAAGTTCAGGAGTATTTTACAGTACTGATAATGGCGTAAGCTGGTACGACCGTTCTCATCCTGATATGTATCGTTGGACAAAAGACATGATAATAGATCCACATGACCCTGCTCAAAACACTTGGTATGCCTGCGTATTTAGCCATTGGGGACACAGTCCGAATGAAGTGGGAGGAGTTTTCAAAACAACTGACCGTGGTGTGAATTGGACCAGACTTAATAATCTTTACAGGGTTAATTCTTTGACCATTCATCCCGATTTTCCCGATATTGCATATATCACTACTGAAACACAAGGATTGTGGTATTCATCGGATATTTCTCAACCAAATCCAGGTTTTATTCAATTGAATTATCCTTTTACTCAACCCATGCGAGTATTTTTCAATCCTTATGACCACAATGAAGTATGGGCGACTAGTTTTGGGACAGGTATGATGAAAGGAACTACTCGCCTCGGAAGAACATTTTATGTTTCGACTACAGGAAATGACAATAATTCAGGTACAAGTGAGGCTCAAGCATGGCGTACAATTACTTATGCCGCATCGGCAGCAAGTCCCGTTGCGCCGGGAGATACGGTTTATATCAAAGCAGGCAATTATGGAAATGAAAATGTAGTATTTGAAAAAAGCGGAACCGGTATATCGCATATCACTTTTGCAGGATATCAAAAT
>JALVEE010000163.1 GCA_027008645.1 Saprospiraceae bacterium | reverse complement strand
TCACAGGTTTAATCCATACCTGACCTATATTAATATAATAATGGGTTTCATCAGAATCCATATATTCCAGCCCATCTAAATCAATTCCATCGATAGGTCGATTACTCGCAAACTGATAAGGCGTAAGTTCAGGATAGCTCCTAGTCAGTGGATCCACACTCAAAAACCTCTGTACGATATTTTACTCAAAATTCACTTTTCCTTACACCAACTTCCACACTTCAATTAATTTAAAAGATGACTTCTCATCTTAATAAAAAACTAACGATTTAATACTCTTTTTATTTTCAACTGAAAAAAGTTTCAATTGAAAAAACTAATCTCTTTTGTAACCAATTCGTTTACGTTTCTCTTGGGTTTCTTTCTCTTTATCCTTTTTTAATAATTTTTCCAGATATTTGAATATAACCTCTATATCTTCTCCTTGCCTTTCCTGTAAATATTCCATTTGCTCCATTTTTAACAGGATATCTTTATGTGTTAATAACACCTCTTTCATCTTGGTAAATATCCGCATTATTTGGATATTCATTTCTATTGCTCTGTCACTTCTTAGAATGCTCGACAGCATTAAAACACCGTGTTCAGTAAATGCCATTGGCATATATCTTGTACCTCCTGATTTTGAGGTCACAATTTGTGACCTCAAGTTTGTGAACTCCTCTTTTGTAAGCTCAAACATAAAATCTTTTGGAAAACGTTTAATATTTCTTCGTACTGCTTGTTTTAATACTTTGGTTTCTACTCCATATAATTCAGATAAATCATAATCCAGCATTACTTTTTGGTTACGTATCTCATATATCTTGGTCATTACAACCTCGTCTGGTATTACCGGTTTATTTTCTTCCATTTTACAAAGTTATTGATTTTTCTTTTACAATTATTAATTTGAGTTAATATACTGCATTCATTGTCTTGAATGCAGCTTTTCAGTTCTTCGCAGATATCCTTGATGTGTCTTTGGATTATCTAACCGGAAAGGTAGATGTGGAAATGGACAAAACTACCCGCAAACGCATCCTCGAAGTCTCTAAATTCGATGAAGATGATAAATTGCATATATTTTCCGTTATTGATGCTTTTATCGCTAAAAGAAAAATTCAAGCTATTTTGTGAGTAAAAAAAGCCTCTGATCTAACAAAGGATTTTTTATGCTTTTATTAATGACGTAGATACAAATTACTTTAACGAAGGTCTATAATTCACTCTGTTTTATAAATTCAAAAACAACATCTATAAAATTAATTCTAGCTCCCTCGAGAATTACATATAAAGATATTAATCTTTTTAAATTCCTCTCCTTTGTTATTCTGCTATTTAGCTTTCTTTTTAGTTCTGTGATATCCTCCAGAAATTCCATAGTAGGATTAAGTGACAAAGAAAAATCAATTTCTTGATAGAATTGTATATAAAATTTTACCCGTTTAATCATTATATCCAAGTCCACACCAGTTACTATGAAATTACTTTTATTTTTAAATTTTTCAAATAATTTATCTGGAAGGCAAAGACCATACAATATGTAATATTCCGTATCTATAGAAATAGAAATTCCTTTGTTCTTTATCCCTTCAATTTTATATAAATAGTTTTCATTCATAATTTACTTTGTGGATTTAGTAAATAAAACTTCCACTTCATCTATATCGTTTGTAATTATTTTTACTTGTGAAAATCCATTTTTCTTAGCTAATTTCCCCGTAAAAGTACTAAATGCAGCTTCTTCAGCTTTCATAGTGCCTCCGAGGTAATCTACATTATCCAGAAAAGTTTTTAAATTATCACTCATATCTCCTTTTTCATTGTATGTCCATAAACCTTTTATTTTTTTAACTTTATTCCCAAATTTTTCAAGTGCCTGATTAAACATTTCTTTTCCAATTCCCTGTCCTTTCAATTTTTCAGGAATATCAAAATCTAATTCTAATACTTCATCTACTAAATTAGCTGTTCCAGTTGGAATTTTATTCCCCCCTTTAGATTTAAATATAAATCTAATTCCTTGACCAACCATATTCCCAAATTCATCTGCAAATCCAGTTGTATATTGAGCGTTAGGATCTGGGTCTATTGCTGCTGCCACTAATGCCCCTCCTTCTCCTATTATCACTTGGTTAGATGGATTCATCATCCAACTAAGAATTTGAACACCTACGTCTTTTAAATAAGGATATGCTCTCCCTCCTGTTAAATAAGTACCTACCCCAACAACTAGACCACCTAAAGCCATTGCTCCCATTGCAGCTCGCCCCTTTTCAATCTGCAATCGCTCTTCATCAGTTTTTTTAAGATATGCTTCAGAAGTATAATATTGATCCATCCAAATTTCCATTCCTGTATGCTCCAGCCCATCCAGATCAATTCCATCAATAGGTCGATTACTCGCAAACTGATATGGTGTAAGCATTGCATACGAACTAGTCAGCGGATCCACACTCAAGAACTTCCCAATCCCCGGATTATAGATTCTAAACCCATAGTCATAATGAGTCAAAGAGCCAAATTCTCCATCCTCATCTTTTTCTTTTCCATTGAAGCCATAGCGGTATTTGTCCGAATCGACACTTCTGCCGGTTATACGCATACCAAAGGGATAATAGTCTGTAGTTGAAACGACTTCAGGTTCGTAATATTTTGCAATGGCGGGATTATTTGGGTCTGGGATACCGATTTTAACCTTATCCCCCTAGTGCTCCAGGCAAGACTTACCCGAATCATTACACTTGACTTGACACTAAGGATGAAAAGTAAAAGACGAAGAGGGATATTATAAAATTTGGATTTGGAGTTTGCTTTTGGATGATAGCCGATACCTCCAATAGATATCCCAATTGACAGTTGTGCACTTGCAATTTGAATACACAAAAGCATTAAGAGTTAAAGATATTTGTACTTGAATATCGCTAATTTTAGATTATGAGATTATTTGAAATCTATAAGCTCTATATCAAAGATCAATACAGCATCGGATCTTACTCCATTTGGGGGATTGCTACCGTAACCGAAATTTGGTGGAATTATAAGTTTTCCCTTTCCTCCTTTGCCAAACAGAGGGACACCTATTTGCCAGCCACGGATAAGTCCGTTTAGTTTATGTATTAATGGCTTGCCCCGGTCATAAGATGAATCAAATTTTTCGTCATCCAAATAATAGCCCTTATAGTTCATGGTTACTGTATTGTTTATGGTAGGATGTTCGTCATTTCCTTTTTTGTCAATTATATAATATATTCCTGATTCGTGTTTTTCAGCCGTTAAGCCGTGAGAATCCAGATAGTCACTAATGGACTTGTCATAATCTTTACTGCAAGATAAAGAAATGGTTACAGTTAATAGTATAAGCATAAAGTATTTCATATCTGTAAAATTTTTGTCGAATATAGTGAAAATATTTTTTATTGTGCTATGTTAAATTACAATTTCTTATATTTACAAAAAAAACTAACTCTATGAATAAGTATTTTTCTTTTAGAAACTATATAGTATATCCGGTTTTTATGATTTTTATAGCTTTCTTTTCGGGGTGCTGTGTCAACAAAAAATTAAATAATCCTCAAAAAGGAGAAACAACCGGGATTAGCTCACTTAAGTTTATTGACGAATACGTTATTCCCACGCAAACATATTTTGATAGTACTATTGTAGGGGGATTATCAGGTATTGACTATGCCAATGGGAAATACTATACTATTTCAGATGACAAAAAAAGACCGGTGCGATTTTATGAATTGGATTTGAAGTATTCCCAAAAAGGATTTTCCTCCGTGGATATTTCCGGCATGACTGTAATAAAAACAGAAGAAAAATATATCGATCCGGAGTCAATAAGATATGATAAATATAGAAATCATTTCTTTTGGACAAGTGAAGGAGCGGTAAGAAAAGGAGTGAGCCCTGCAGTTTTTGAAATAGATAGGACAGGAATGTCCATCAGAAAATATGATACTCCGGATATATTTAAGGTCAAGCTTGACAAGACAAAAGGACCAAGACAAAATGGAACTTTTGAATGTCTCTCTATGAGTGTTGATACGGGTTTTTTCTGGGTAGGAATGGAGTTACCTCTAAAAGAAGACGGTGAAGAACCAAAATTATTAGAAACAAATTCTCCGGTCAGAATATCAAAAATAAATAAGAATACCGGTGAAGTAGATTACCAATTTGCTTATTATTTAAATCCAATTCCAAAGGATTCTAAACCAAAAGGAAAATTTAGAGTGAACGGTTTGCCTGAAATACTATCAATTGATGACAATACTTTTTTATTTATTGAAAGAGCTTATGCTTCAGGTTATAAAGACGGAGGCAATACTGTCAGAATATATAAAGTGGATGCAAATGGAGCTACTGATATAAAAGGGATTCTCTCTTTGAAAAAAGCTAAATTTATTGCAGCAAAAAAAACACTACTATTCGATTTCGAAACAATAAGAAGCAAATTAACAAAAGGTATTGTCGATAATATTGAAGGAATTTGTTTTGGAAAAACACTCAACAACGGTCACAAAACATTAGTCTTGGTATCTGACAATAATTTTAGTATGTTTAGTCCGCAATTGAACCAAATCATAGTCCTTGAGGTAATGCCATAAATATCTAATCTAAGTGTCTGTTACTCACTTCAAAAATCAGAGTTCGTTAATCAGTATTCGATATTTATTTGAATATTTCTTGGCTCAATCACACTTCTCCAGTCCTTGTAGCCTCAGCAAGAAGCCGTTTCGGCTCTAAATCTGCAATTATTCTTAGGTTTTTTCTTCTGCGATGCAAAGTAAGCCATAAGGTTTTACTTTAACAAAGTCTAGAAATTCTATTTAAATCCTTTTCTTTTCAGTAGTGCATCTATTTTAGGTTCTCTACCTCTGAATTCTTTGTACAAATCCATGCCTGATTTTGTGCCTCCCGAACTAATCAATTTTTTATATCTTTTTGCTACCTCAGGGTTTAAGACATCACCTGTTTCCTTAAATGCTTCAAAGGCATCAGCATCCAATATCTCCGACCACAAATAGCTATAATATCCGGCAGAATAGCCACCGGAGAATATATGGGCATAATATGTACTTCTATATCTCGGAATTATTTCATCGATTAAAGCTATATTTTTCATGGAGTTGTTTTCAAACTCTATGGTTTTTTCTTTTGGCTTGTCTTTCAGGGTATGCCAATCCATATCCAAGAAAGCAGCTGCCAAGTATTCGACAGTTCTAAATCCTACGTCAAAACCATTGGCAGCATTCATTTTTTTTATCATTGCAGCCGGAATTACTTCTCCGGTCTTGTAATGCTTGGCGTACAATTTCAAAACATCGGGCTCGCTCATCCAATTTTCAATCACTTGAGAAGGAAATTCTACAAAGTCACGCGGTACATTTGTTCCTGACAGTGATCCATATTTGACATTTGACAATAATCCGTGCAATCCGTGTCCGAATTCATGAAAAACGGTTTGGGCTTGAGTAAAACTCAATAATGAAGGACTATCTTTAGTCGGTGCGGGAAAATTGAAATTATTGGTCACAATCGGTGTGACGAAACTGTCGATATTTGATTGCATTCTAAGTTCATTCATCCATGCTCCTCCTTTTTTACTCGGTCTTGCAAAGAAGTCCATGTATATAATACCTATATGCTTACCAGCCTCGTCCAATACTTCAAAAACTTGCTGGTCTTTGTGCCAAGTGCTTATATCATTACGTCTCTTGAAACTTAAGCCAAAGAGTTTGTTAGCCAATTCGAATGCTCCGTTTCTAACTGCATTTACCTCGAAATAAGGTCTTGTTTGATCTTCATCAAAATTGTATTTTATGCTCCTTGTTTGTCTTACATAATACCTCCAATCACTGGCCCGGAATTTTCCTTTGACTCCATCTTTTTTCATCATAGAGGCAAGTAAATCTCTATCGTGTTTTGCCGTATTCAGAGCCGGTTTCCATACTTGTTTAAGCAGATTATATACATTGCCGGGATTCTCCGCCATATTATCGGAAAGTACAAAATCCGCATAAGTTTCATAGCCGAGAATATGAGCTTTTTCTATCCTGAGATTGACCATTTCTTCAAGTACTTTCTTATTGTCAAACTCATTGTTGTTGTTGCCTCTGTTTGCATATCCTTGAAATATCTTTTCTCTGAGATCGCGATTTGTGGAGTAATCGAGAAATGGATAGAAACTCGGTCTTTGAAGGGTGAATGACCAACCGGTTTTATGCCCTCTCTTCTTAGCCTCTTCAGCTGCTGCTTCAACAAAATTATTTGGCATATTTCCCAAGTCTTTTTTGTCAGTGACATACAGGTCAAAATTATTGGTTTCTTCCAATAGATTGTCTCCGAATTTTTGAGACAATTCAGCTAATCTTTTATTGATTTTCTTTAGCCTGCTCTGTTTTTTATCGTCCAGATTGATCCCTGATCTTACAAATGATTTATAAGTTTCTTCCAATAATTTTTTGTCTTCACCGGATAAATCAAATTTGTCTTTTTGCTCATACACTGTATTCACTCTGTCAAATAATTTTTTATTCATATTGATTTTGTCATAATGTGCTGACAATTCAGGTCTGATTTTTTTAGAAGTAGCTTTCAATACATCATCCGTATTGGCTGATTCTACAGCGTCGAACAGATGAGTGACTTTTTTCAAAGTACTACCGCTTTTTTCTAATGCAATAATTGTATTATCAAATGTCGGTTTGTCTTTATTATTGACAATATTTTTTATTTCCTTATCGTGTTCTTGCATTCCGAATTCGATTGCAGGCAGATAATCTTCGCTTTTTATCTTATCAAATGGAGCAGTTCCAAAAGGAGTTTTCCATTTTTTTAGCAATGGATTATTGCTTAATCCGGTATCAGGCTTAGAATTCATTTCTTCTTTTTTTGATGTACATTGTATCGATAATAAGACGATAGATATAAGGATTAATATTTTTTGCATTTCACTTTTGTTTTAAAAAATTGAGGATCAAAATCCAAATTTAATTCCAAGAGCAGGTAAGAACGGCAATTGGTTTACTCTTTTGTAATTTATTCTGTCGAAATAAAATATATTTTTTCTGTTATAGACATTTATAATACTGGCTGTTATTTCTGCATTTAGATGTTTTGAGAATTTTACGGTTTTTTGAAGTGACAAATCCAATCTATGGAAGTAGGGTAGTCTCCCTCCATTTCTGATTGGCGAATATACTACACCTATATTATCGGGATTTTCTGTTTTATAATCAGAATCAACACCATCTTTGAAGAACAGTTGATTGTAGAATCCTTGAGTTTTTGTAAATGGGAATCCCGAGCCGAAATTCCATCTGACTCCCAATTGCCATGAATAATCTTTCCCAAAATTATAATTTGCCAATACATTAACATTGTGTCTCCTGTCAAATACGGTAGGGTAGATTTGCTCGCCGTCATTCCTATCTACAAATCCCAAAGAATAAGTCAACCATAGATATAGGTTTTTAAGCTCATATTTTGTTGAAAAATCAAAACCATACGCTTTGCCTGTTTCGACTACATAGTTGGGGGCTTCTATTTTTCTTTTATTTCTGTTTATCACTACCAATTGCGTGAAGTCCTTAAAATATGTCTCGAAATTAAACTCTAAATTGTCAAGAATGTCATATTCCAATCCAAAAATTCCATGAATAGCACTTTGCAATTTGTTTTTGGTATTCTTTTTGTCAACAAATGAATAAACATCTTCTTCAGGGCTGGAAATAAAACCAATGAAATAATTGACCACATCCTTGTCATTTGATGTGCTGATGATATTTTGTGTGTATTTTCCTGCGGATCCTTTTAGCCTGAAATCATCGTTGATATTGTATTTGAAGCTAAATCTGGGTTCCAATTTCATATCTCCCAATGATGCGTAATAATTCAATCTTACACCGGGTTCGATAATCAAATTTCCCCAAGTTTTACGGTACTTCATAAAAGTACTTATATTGGTTGTGTTTTGAAATTCTTTTATCCTTTGGTCAAATATATTGTCAAAAACAAAATTGGTATGTATTGTATTTACTTCAAAGCCGTATTCTATCTTGTAATTATCTCCAAAATATGAGAAATTAAATATTGATGTAAAGTCTTTTAATTGACTAAATCTTCTTTTTTTATCCAGACCGATTGTTTCAGTAGAGTATTTGGAATATCCGAATATAGCATCTATGATGAGGCTGCTTGAACCGGGAATTATCCTGAAATTCATTCCTCCTCCTTTATTGTTCCAGCCAAGGGATGTTATCTGTGGGTTATTATAATTGTCTTTGAAGTTGAATCCAAATAGATTTATCTTGCTACCATTACCGAGATTGAGTGACAACTTACCGTATAAATCTTCAAAATTGTATGGTAAACCTGTAGAGTCTTTACCTGACACATAAGGGTATAATATAGATGCTGATTTCTCAATGATAGATTTCTTTCCGGTTAGAAGAAAAGAGGCATTGAAGCCGCTTTTTTCGCTTAATTTGACAATTGGGCCCTCGATCATCGACTTGACCAAAAAAGGATTAGCAGATACAAATCCTCCTAATCTTTTTTTGTTTCCATCTTTGGTTTTTATGTTTACGATGGCTGAAATTCTTCCTCCGTTTTCTGCATTAAAACCACCTGTCAATACATCTACATTTTTTACTGCTTCGGTTTCAAACACTGAAAAAGACCCGATTGAATGGAAAGGGTTGACAATGGTGAGCCCATCAAGTGTGATTTTGTTTTGTACGGGGGAGCCTCCTCTGATATAGAGTTGTCCTCCTTGGTCGCCGGTAGAAATGATACCGGGTACTACTTGAAGATATTGGATGATATCCGCTTCTCCACCTATGGAAGGCATTGCCTTTAGTTGTTTTTGGGAAATTTCGAGTTTGGATATCCTTGTTTCTGATTTTCTTCTGCTTTTTTGAGCGGTAATATCAACGGATTTTAATTTTATGCCCTCTGTTTCTATAAAAATTTTCTTGTAAATGATACTACCGGCTTTTTTGATTTCAAATTCCAATTCATAAGATTTGTATCCTATATAAGATATTTTTAAGATGTGTTTTCCTACAGGTATCTTATTCAAAGTGAAAAAACCATCTAAATCCGTGGTAGTGTATTTATTGCCATCCGGTAAAACAATATTACCATATATAATCGGCTCACCTGTTTCTTTGTCAAAAACATTGCCTCTAATCGTTCCTGTTTGTGCGCCTATCTGTCCAAGGGCAATAATTGTAAATACAAAAAGTATTATAGATTTCTTTATCATATTTTTTGTTTTGTCTTTTCGGTTCTTTAATAAAAATAAATGTTTCCTATCCGGCTTATTTCAATTCTTCCCAAATTCTAACGGCATTATTATCAAAACTATTTTTCAATTTTTCGTAATAAGCCGACAATTGAGCTTGTTTATTGTTTTGGCTATTGGCATCTGTCCTTTTGCTGTACAGTTTATATATCCAGCCCGGATCACTTTTTTCGCCTCTGCAATTGGAGTGAAGCAATTGGTAGTCATTATTAGCCAAAGAAGGCATGTAGAATAAAAACTTGATATTTCTCTGATGTCCTTGTTCTATGATATCATAAAACCAAACTTCATAGGGTGGGGCATTTGGTTCACTTTTTTGAGTTATAATTTGTGAAGGTTTGCCGTATCTCAAATATATGATACCTCTATCTGTTTCAAAGCCATATCCAACTTGTGCTCTAAATGTTTTATCGACAGCTCTTGCATATTTCATGTATTCGCTATATGCATATTCGGGATTGTTCTCATTTTTTTCACTCCAAAATTTCCATAGGAAGAATCTGGCTTTTCTGTCATTTTTATTCTTTATAACCTCATCCAAGGAAACTGAATTATCTCCGGTAGCTATTGGCGATAATGCTCTTAAAGAATAATACAGACTATCGGATTTAATATTTTTTACGAATGAATTTTTATATCCTTTGTTTTTTGACTTGGCTATAGACTCTGATACGGGGTTGCTTCGTTGGAAATTAACATATCTGGTACTGATTATTTTTCCATAGCTACTTATTATTCTAACTTCGATATGATAATTACCCGAAGGCAAACCGTTTATATCGATATTAGTCAAAACAGGAATTAGCTTTGCAGGTTTTGCTTCAATATTTTTAGTGAATATAGTCTTTATATTGTTTGATTTATAACCCTTATTGAGCAAAAGTTTGATAGAGCGTTTATCCATTGATGTGTTTAGATTATAAACTTCAAAATAAATACCTAATGATTCTACCTTTTGAGGAAGAAAATAGGATAGGGCAGGCTCCAAATAATATCCGTTTTTGACAAATGGATTTTTATTATCATCGCTTTTTTTTACTTTAGCTAAAAGCTGGATATCGGATATGCAAATTTTATCTGTGCTCAGGTCTATCGTTATATCCTTTTTGAAATTGAATACATTTGTCTCGTCATTGGCATCAACGGCAGTTACTTCTAATGTGTAAGCTCCTGTATCGATTTTGAATCTTTTGATGTCAATAAAATCTTTATTAAAATTTGAAACAGGGCTTTGGAGGGAATATTTATCAAAATTAACTATTTTACCGTTTTTTTTGATTAAAAAAGTGAAGTTGACGGCAGCTTTCATAGTATTGGAATCGATATTGACAAAAGTTGCGGTTTTGCCGATTACCTGTATATATACTTCGAGATATTTGTTATTGTTGTATTGAAATTGTGCATTGGTTATGCTGACGCTCAATGCATGGATAGAAATCGAGTATAATAAAGATACAAAAAATATCAGCCCTTTCAAAATATTACTCTTTGCTTTCATTATTTATTGCTTTTAATCAGAGTGAACGAAAATCGATACTTATTTATTTTTGTTTCCAAAACTAAAGTATCCTTGCCAATATTATCAACGGTAAACTGTGGCAATTCGCTGTCTGTAACAATGATATTTTTTTGTATAATGTATGTTGATTTTGTTGTTTCTCCCAGGATATTTGTTTCCATTGAATCCAAATGCCAAAATCTGAAAAAACCTTTTTCCATTGTAGAAGTAACTC
>JALVEE010000162.1 GCA_027008645.1 Saprospiraceae bacterium | reverse complement strand
ATATCTTTTCTTCTTTCTATAAATGTGCTTGTCATTTGGATTAATCCGTTTGCTACGGCATCTTTGAGGTCAACATATTTCAAAGTTTTGTTTTCAAAATCTTGCATCAAACTATTGTATGCATCGCTTTGACCTGAAGCTTTGAGTAATTCAAAAAGATTTTCAACGCCCGGACTCATCTCTCCATCAGGAGTCTCACCTGTATCTGTAACAGCAGAGCGAATTTGTTTTCTCAATCTATTTTCTTCGGCAAATACACTGATATAGTGCTTTTCTCCGGCACTTTTGCTCATTTTTCTTTCAGGGTCGGCTGTAGATCTGATTTTGGGTGTTTCTGTAAAAAGAATTTCCGGTAGTCTGAAATATTCTTTACCTACCAAATTATTAAACCTTTGGGCTATATTTCTAGTCAATTCCAAATGCTGTTCTTGATCTTTACCGACAGGAACAAATTTTGGTCTGTACAGCAAAATATCTGCTGACTGAAGGATAGGATAATTAAATATACCGGCTGAAATAAAACTATCTTTGGTTTCCTCTTTACTTTTAGCGCTTTTGTCCTTGAATTGAGTCATTCTGGTCATTTGACCGTAGGAGGCAAAGCAGCTGAGAATCCAAGACAATTCCGTATGTTCCGGTATTAGAGATTGTATAAAAAGGTTTTCGGCTTTCACTCCTACTGCGAGCAAATTGAATATCAATTCCCAAGTATTGTTTCTTAGTTTTTGATAATTAGTAGGCATAGTAATCGCGTGATAATCCACAACTCCAAACGCACACGAGTATTTTTCTTGAAGATCGACCCAGTTTTTTACTGCGCCAAAATAATTACCAAAGTGCATATCACCCGTTGGCTGAATAGCCGAAAGTATATCCTTCATATATTAATTTTTTTATTTAAACCTATTATTTTGCTGCGATAGTTTCTATTTCAACCATAACATTCAGAGGTAGAGTTTTTACGGCAAAAGCCGCTCTTGCAGGAGGATTTTCTTTATAATATTCCCCGTATATTTCGTTCATACCTGCAAAATTTGACATGTCACTTAACAAACAAGTTGATTTTATCACATCTGCAAAGGTGTATCCCGCTTCGTTTAATATCGCAGCTATATTTTCCATTACCTGCTTGGTTTGGATTTTGATATCTGCTTCGACTATTTCTCCGGATTTTGGATTAACAGGAATTTGACCTGAAATAAAAAGCATCCCATTTGCCTCTACCGCTTGGCTGTAAGGACCTATTGCCTTGGGAGCATTGTCAGTGAATATTATTTTTTTCATCTGTTTATTTTTTAATTATTAAAACAAAAGCCCCAATTCTATTAGAATGGAGCTTTATATTATTATCTTAGTAAATATACTCATATACCTGTACACAAATGCACAAGTATAAAAGTAACACCTTTGTCGGGTGTTTTGACGTATAATTTAACCTATAATTCCAGAATACCTTCTTCCTCAACTACCATTACGCCTTTGTAATACAAATCTCCATTGTGATAATAAGCGTGATGATACAAATGAGCCTCATTAGTCACTTTACAAATATTGATTTGTTGTGGTTTCACTTTCTTATGAGTTCTTCTTTTTCTTTTACGTTGTTTTGATATCTTACTCTTAGGATGTGCCATTTCTCTGTTATTTAATTTTTATTAAAATCTTTTTTCAGTTTTTCCCAAATGGGATTTATAGTGTCTTCTTCGTTTTCTTCAATAATATTTTGATTTTCCAAATAATCCAGCATTTCAAAATCACATTTCGGATTGGGATCATTCTCACAGTCATAAGTATTTGACATAGGCAATGACAACATAATCATTTGGTGAATAATACTAGAAAGATTAAAACTCGAATCTCTCTCATCGATATAAACCACGTCATCTAATTCCTTATCATCAACAACCATACCGTATTTTAAATATACTTTATAGTCAATGACACTGGGAATGTCTATGTTTGTCAAACACCTGTCACATTTTGAATTGTATGTTCCTGCTATTTCAAAATCAAGGATGATCATCCTTGATTTTCTATCTACAAGCACTTTTACATCATATTCTCCTTTCTTTATATAGGAGTCTTCAAAATGATTAAAAAACTCATTTTCAATACTAAATTGGTATTCATGAACACCAATATTCATCCCTTTAATAGGGATAGCAAACCGCTCCAAATAATCCATTTCAAATGATCTTTAGAAAATCGAAGTGCAAAGGTATAATTTTTTTCTTAAAACAAGTGATTTTTATACAAATAAGTTAGAAATTGGCTAATTCTTATTTTGATGTTGGCAACATTGCGTACCTACGGCACGCATTTTAGTTGGATAAAAGCCCTTTTTTACCCATGTTTTGTGCCTAACGGCACATTGATGTAGTATTTAGAAGTAAAACGGATTAATTTCATAAGTGAGGTGGTCTGTGCATATAGAAAAATTAACCTTATATGCGAAAAAATGAAATGCGCCCGCATAATTCATATTTTTTTTACCTTAATAATACTCACAGGACAATACTCGGCAGCTCTTAGGTTATCTTCATATTCATCATCGAATACTCTGGTTGTAAAAAACCCTTTTTTGTCAATTCCATCAAGCAAAATGCTTTTACCGTCTTTGTGGGACATAGCCCATCTGTATGGTGCTTCTTCTACACAGTAATTGCAGCCGATACATTTTTCTCTCTGATGTGTTATTACTACCATTTATGCCGGAATAACTTTAAATAATTTATCGGATTTTCTTATTTTTTTATCCAATTGAAACGTACATTCGTCTCCTTTCTTAGCTTCTTCTACAAATACCTCATCTACCATTATTTTTCCGACTATTGCTTCTACCACTCCGGTATTTGGACCTGTAATCAGTATTTTGTCTCCTTCTTTTAATGATTGACTATCGATTTTGAA
Organism: Saprospiraceae bacterium; assembly: GCA_027008645.1. Classification (GTDB taxonomy): domain Bacteria; phylum Bacteroidota; class Bacteroidia; order Chitinophagales; family Saprospiraceae; genus JADJGA01. Next base: position 8,228 of record JALVEE010000162.1, on the reverse strand, counting down.
GTGTGCGATTTTTGCTTTTGGATAATAGTGAATTCCTTTTCCAAGATACACTTTAGTTTCAGTGGCGCTGGAGCCGGATTTATTGGTCCATTCGCCCAAAAGTTCTTTTCCAAGGTAATAACCACCCCAAAAACCACGATTGTAAACGGTTTCCAGTCTTCCAAACCATTCCCCTACTTTTTCTTGAGTAAAAGTATCATTGTATATGGAATCCAAAGCTTCTCTATATACTTTTGTGACTCTGGCAACATACTCAGGAGAGCGGGCTCTTCCCTCCAGTTTGATAATATCTATTCCCGTATCAGCCAATTTATTCAGAAAATCAATTGTTGCCAAATCTTTAGGCGACATTATATACTCATTATCTATGACCAATTCGTGTCCGTCTTCTAAGTCGATTACTTTGTATTTTCTCCTACAATTTTGCAAGCAAGCACCGCGGTTGGCAGAAGAGTTCATCGTATGCAAACTCATATGACATTTTCCTGATACTGCCATGCATAATGCTCCGTGTGCAAAAACCTCTATTTTAATCAAATTGCCTAATGGACCACGAATATCTTTCCGGACTATTTCACTACAAATATGCTTTATTTGCCGCATACTAAGCTCTCTTGCAAGAACCATCACATCTGCAAATTGGGCATAAAATTCAAGCGTTTCAACATTGGTAATACTCAGTTGTGTCGAGATATGAACAGATACGCCTACCTTTTTTGCATAATTAATCACACCTTGATCCATAGCAATAATTGCGTCTATACCCGCTACTTTGGCTTCATCAACCAAACTTTTTACCAACTTCAAATCATGGTCATATACGATTGTATTCAGAGTCATATATGCTTTTACATCATCTTTATGACAAATATCCGCAATTTTCTTAAGCTCTTCTAATTTGAAATTTCTGGAAGAATTAGCCCTCATATTCATTTGCTCAATACCAAAATAAATGGAATCTGCCCCATTATCAATAGCAGCCCTTAAAGCTTCAAAATTTCCGGCAGGAGCCATCAATTCTATATTTTTTCTATTGTTCATTTATGTATTATATTAATTATATCTTAGTGTGTAATAGCTAACGAATTATCTATTTATCACCTGTTTTGCTTTTTTTTTCAACAGTATTAGGATAACATAAATATTATACTTGAGGTTTAAAAATACCAAAAGAATCTTGTTTATTGTAAATAAAAATGTATTTTTGACATTGTAAAAAACCCCAAAACTATTTTGATGTTTTTAAGGGTGAGTATAGATTTAGTCACAAAACGGGAAAACATAAGTGCGCGAGATATTTAATAAAATAATTGCAAAGTATTTAAAGCTAAGGTATAAAAAAATAAGTCGTTTTATACAATATCCATACGAGACTCAAGAGTATATTTTTAAATACCTTGTTTCAAATGCGCAATATACCAAATGGGGCTTGAAATATAGATATGATAAGATAAACACGTACGAAGATTTTAAAAAAAATGTTCCTGTTTCCAGATATGATGACCTAAAACCCTTTATCCACAGGATGATGCTTGGAGAGGAAAATGTACTTTGGCCAAGTGAAATAAATATGTTTTCAAAATCGTCGGGCACAACAGAAGATAAGAGTAAATTTATTCCGGTATCTGCCGAAAACCTAAAAGAATGCCATATAAAAGGTGCCTGGGATGCCGTATCAATTCTGTATAAGCACAATCCGGATTCAAAACTTTTTGCTTCAAAAAATCTCGTAATGGGAGGCAGTATTACCCAATATGCAGAAAATCCGGATGTGAAAATCGGTGATATTTCAGCCTTAATGATGGATAAAATGCCGTTAATCGGACGACCATTTCATACACCTGATAAGGAAGTAGCAATTATGGCAGATTGGAATAAAAAAATTCCTTTAATGGCTGAAATAGCAAGCAAAGATAACGTTGCTATATTTGGTGGTGTACCATCTTGGTTATTGGTGTTTTTCAAAGAGGTATTAAGACAAACCGGAAAATCTAATTTAGTTGAAGTTTGGCCAAATCTTGAGGCTTTTATGCATGGTGGAGTTAATTTTGCTCCTTATAAAAAACAGTTTCAAGAGTTGATACCCAAAAGCGATTTTCTTTATGTCAATGTTTATAACTCTTCGGAGGGGTATTTTGCAGTTCAGAATGATTTTGACTCGGATAATGACGATATGCTATTATTGTTGGATAGCCAGATTTTTTATGAATTTATGCCTTTTGAGCAATACGGAAGCGATAATCCGGAAGTAGTTTCTCTCAAAGATGTAGAACTCAACAAAAACTATGTGTTGATAATAAGTACTAATTCAGGATTGTGGAGATATATCGTGGGTGATACGGTAATGTTTTCATCAATTTCGCCTCATAAAATAAAAATCACCGGAAGAACAAAACACTTTATAAATGTATTTGGAGAGGAAGTAATGGTTTCGAATACAGACAAGGCTTTGAGTCAAATTCAAGACAAACACAATGTAGCTATTCAGGAATATACAGTCGGGCCGATTTTTATGGATGATAATAGCAAGGGAGGACATCAATGGTTGATAGAATTTGTGCGAAAACCCGATGATTTGAGTTTATTCCAAAGAGATTTGGATTTGGCTTTGCAAAATATCAATTCGGATTATGAAGCCAAAAGATATAACAGTATGGCTTTGCAAGAATTAAAGATTACTCCATTGCCAAAAGGAACTTTTTATAATTGGATGAAATCAAAAGGAAAACTCGGAGGCCAAAATAAGGTTCCCCGATTGTCAAATAGTAGAAAATATATAGAAGAATTATTAGAAATAGCCGATAAGCTTTAATTCCCCATTAAGACATTACATTTAAATGATGATAGAACAGTTTGAAGAAATAAAATCGATTATTAATAAACAGTTTTCAGATCAAGTCCAAAAAACTGAATTAGACTCTCATTTTCTAAATATTGTTGCTGAAAGAGTTGCAGAACTAATGGAAACAAATATGGAGTTGTTTTTCAATCACCTATATCGAATGGACATCGATGAAAGAAAAATTCATCAAATACTTCAAAATCCGGAAGAATCAGAATCTGTCTATCTGTCAATTGCACGGGTAATAATCGATAGACAGAAAAAGAGAATAGAAACCAAGAGAAAATACAAACAAAAAACTATTGAAGGCTGGGATGAATAATAAAGGGTGCATTTCATTTTTTCGCGTTGCGGGTTGCTTCTCCTTTAGGAGTCAGAGGCAAAGAATGGATAAAGCGAAAAATGAAATACACCTATACTAAAAGGTGTATGGTTTTTTATAAAAATCATTATTTGTATTTTGCAGCATTTGTATTTTTTGTCGCATCATAAATTTATATAAAATCACTAAATTACTATTCAGATGAAAAAGATACTTTATTCCACGGTTTTTTCTATTCTGGTTTTGTCTGCAACATTTTCTCAAGCGATTATTATTAATCACGAAAATGCTTTTTTAGAACCTATACCGGAATGGGCTATAAAATTGGCAGCAGATTCATTGCATATTGCATATGGCCATACTTCACATGGTAGTCAACTTACAACAGGAATGAAAGCTTTGGCTCTGCAATCGACAAGTCTAAAAGGATATAAGGGAGATTTTTACTGCTGGGAGGATTATTATGAGGTATATGGTGACAATCCATGTTTGGATATTGATGATAAATTTGTTCCCGGTGATTTGGGACACAATGGCGATACCGGATGGGCTGATAGGACAAGAGACTATTTATTGAATAAGGAAAGGGCAAAAGACATAAATGTTGTGATGTGGTCTTGGTGTGGAGGATGCTCAGATAATACAGATGAGGGTATTCAAAAATATCTCAATGCAATGAATAATCTTGAAGCTGATTTTCCGGATATAGTTTTTGTTTATATGACGGGGCATTTGGATCATAATCATGACGAAAAACTAAAGCACAATAATCAACTTATAAGAGAATATTGTATTGCGAATAATAAGGTATTATTTGATTTTGCTGATATTGAGTCATATGACCCCGATGGTAAATATTTTGAGTTCTCTAATGATAATTGTGATTATTTTGATGCAAATGGCGACCGTCTTGGTAATTGGGCGGAAGAGTGGCAGGATTCGCACGAACACGGAGTGGATTGGTATATTTGCTCTGCTGCACATACAAAACCTTTGAATGGGAATAGAAAAGCCTATGCATCTTGGTGGCTATGGGCAAGATTGGTCGGTTGGAATCCTAATGTAAATACGGTTGAAATCACTTCACAACCTGAAAATATTTCTTTTTGCGATAAAGGGATAGCAGAATTTAGTGTTGATTATAATAACGCAGATAGTCTGCGGTGGCAAAAAATGAGCCCCGATGATACGGTATTTACCGTTATATATGATAATGGTATTTATGCAAAAACAGATTCCAAGTCATTGCAAATAACTTTTAGCAACGATAGTCTCGACGGTTATTACTTCAGAGCATTGGTTTATTTGGATAATTCCTTTGTTAAGTCCGATAGTGCACTATTAACAATAGATAAATTTGTTCCGGCAAAAACACAGAAGGTTGATGAAACCTGTAGTGATACCATTATTTTAAAAGGAAGTAATCCATACCCCGGAACTTGTAATTGGACCGTAATTAGTGGTAGTTCACAAATAGATACAAGCACAAACTTCACAGCGATGGCGACCGGTATTACATTTGGTGAAAATATTTTTCAATATACTATAGAAAATGGATTGTGTAAGGATACAGCAAGACTTCAAGTGTATAGATATGGAGAAATTTCCATCACTAATCAGCCTACGGATATATCAATTTCCAATCTTGGTATTGATACTAGCTTTGAGGTTAAAGTACAGGGTGATATCGAATTTATTCAGTGGTATAAAAATGACGAAGTATTAAGCAATAGTGCTAAGTATCTTGGAGTAAACAGCGTGAAATTATTGATAAGAAACATCCAAGGTTCAGATAAAGGAAAATATCATTGTGATATTGATGGTCATTGCAATGGTTTATCCAGCAATGAAGTGACATTGGATGTGCTTAGTGCAGCACAAAATGAAGAAAAAAATGAAATTAAAGTATATCCAAATCCTACAACCGGGATAATTCATTTTATTTCAGGAGACGAAGATATTAATACAATCAGATTGTATAATACAATAGGTCAAATGGTATTTTCAGTAAAGAATAACGGTTTGAAAAATGGTTCAATTGACATATCAAAGCTAAAAAACGGTATTTACATTTATAAATGGATAAAAGATAATAATCCTGTTTTGACGGGTAGGATTTTGTTATTGAAGTAGAGGGTAAATGGAATTATAAAATAAAAAAAGAGGGAAGTAAAATACCTCCCTCTTTAATTTTTATATAATATCTTCTCTTATTCTTTAACGAATTTCTTACTGAAGCTTCCTTCTTTATTTGCAAAATTAATAAAGTAAACTCCACTTGAAAGATTGGAGATATTGTATCTCAAATTATTATCTCCCTCGTTTAATACTTCAGATTTAGCAAACACTTTTTGTCCTAATAATGTGCTTATTGAGATGTTGCCTTTCATGTTTTCTTCCGAAACTATATTTAGATTTATTTCTTCAAGAGCAGGATTAGGATACACCTGAATATTTAATGTATTGTCTGCAAAATCTACAACATCAGTACATAGACCTTGATAGTTAAATACATTATTTGGTATATTTTCCAAATCAGTATTTCTGATAATAATATCATCAAGGGTAGTAAATCTGATTTCTCTTTTTTGGTCTTCGGTAAGTCCCTCGTCTATTTCAAAGAAAAATCTGTCACCATCCCTAAGTGCTGAAAACTGTTTTTTCATAACTTTTAGCCCTAAATCTCCAAATAATGATCCGGGCAAATGGTCTTCAGCTAAAAATCCAATCCAAGGATCGATTTTATCGACATCACCATATACTTCATATAGTTTTTGATTCAACTCAAAGTCCTTAGTAAAATTAGCAAAACTAACTATTGGTTGAAGTCCGAAATCTCTTCTAATAGTGTTATAATCGGGAAGTCCTCTCTCTCTACCTCTTTGCATATTTATTGCTGCCAAATCCATTCCACCTGCACCGGGGGCACCAAATAGATAATTTCTTACATCATCAACCATCTTTACATCTAAGCCTTGTGCTCTTTGGTGCATCATTCCTAATAAATATGGCTCGATTTTACCTTTAGTTTCTATTTTTATCATTGAAGGATTAAAGAATCCGTCTCTAAGGTATGTATGTCCATTTTCATAAACACTACAATTGTCATTAAATCTCAAAATTCTTCCGTTCAAAACACTATGACCATATCTGAAAGATGCAGTTGAAAACAAATTCATGATTTGCGCTTTTACATCAGGATTATACCCTGTGTATTCATCGAGATGTACACCGATGGTAGGTAACCATTCATTGTAAGTAATATTTTCTTCTTCAGCTATCACTATTCGTCTTGCTTCTTGGTATAATCTCTCATCTTCCCATCTTGGATGAGTTTCTGCAAGTTTATCACAAAGTCTGTTGTGCTCTCTCATAAACAAAGTATGAAGAGTCGTTAGCAATGGGTTCTCATTAGCCCTCACATCTCCCGCTACAAACCATTTTCCATCCGGAGGAGTAACCGGGTGATCCATTGCAGGGGCATTTGGATCTACTGTTGAGTTGTAATAACCCGTAACTGTATTGTATGGTAATAGGTTACCTTCAGAAGTTTTTAGTTTCCCTCCTTCAAAAGTTCGTAGCCAATCGGCTCTATCTTTTGTAGATCCATAAACATTGGAGGCATCCAGATAAGCGGTTATCTCATTCGAGTATCTTCGAGGATTTTCCGGACTAGTACCTGACAATTCATCATATTTTGATCTTATCATTGGTATAATAGCCGTACCATTTCCATTCGGGTCAAACCATTTATCTCCTTTAGGAACTTTTATAATAAAAGGTTCATTCCCATCCGGAACCAATGTGATATCGTGATCAACGAATTGTCCCCATACAAAGCTAAAATCACTAAGCTCGAGATTATCATAAATATCACCCTCTTGATCGCATATCTTATTACTTATTTCTCGAGGATTAGGTCTGTCTTGACCTCCCGGAGTAGATATTCCATCTCCAAATCCATTGGATACAGCCGTAATAAGGTGAGCACCCGTAGAACCCCAATCAGGATTTTCAAGGTTGTTATTTGTTTCGGTAATTGACCTTATTTCCTTAGGTGATGATTCGGCAAAGAATACTTCTTTTGGAATTGTGCTCATACCTGAAGTTCTGGCAATAATATCTCCTAAAGTAGTATTAGTAATTTCTTGTTTTTCCTTGAAAGTAAGTTCAGGATCGTTCATATAATAGAATGGATCGCCATCTCTGATTCTCATAAACTGATCCACTACTATGGTTTGAAGTAACTCACCAAACATTGAGTTAGGTAAGTGTTTTTCAGCGAGCATTCCAACCCATGAATCAATATTATTGATATCACCATCATATTGTTCGTATAGTCTTTGAACTAAAACAGGATCATCTGTAATTTGAGTAAAATCAGTATAAGGAGCAAGACCAAAATTCTTTCTTATTGTATTATAATCAGGCAATCCTCTCTCTCTTCCTCTTTGTATATTGATTGCAGCCAAGTCCATACCACCTGCCCCCGGAGGGCCAAATAACATATTTCTCAAATCATCAATCATTTTGCAATCAACCTCTTGCTGTGTTTGATAGCACATTCCTTTCAAAAAACATTCTACACCTTCACTTTCTCTGATAGAATGAGGCTGGAAAAACGCTTGAGCCAATCTCATATCTCCCCCTGCCATTGGACGTCCGTGTTCATCCATTCTGACTATTTTGCTATTGATGGTACTATGTCCATATCTGAAAGCTGAAGCTGAAAACACATTGGATATTTGCGGATTTACATCAGGGTCGAATCCGGTATATTCGGGCAACTTTGAACCTGTCATAAAAGGAAGCCACTCATTCATACAAATTGATTGCTCCAAAGCTCCAACTATTTTTCGCGCTCTTTGGTATATTTGTTCATCCGTCCAATCGGGGTGTTTAGCTTTAATTAAATCACATTGCCTATTGTGTTCCCTTACAAATGTAGTATGCATTGAAGTAAGAAGTACATTTTCATTTGCTCTGATATCTCCTGCAACAAACCATTTTTCATCTCCCGGTATCATAGCTTGAAATGGTGCATTCGGATCAACAGGTGCATCG
>JALVEE010000161.1 GCA_027008645.1 Saprospiraceae bacterium | reverse complement strand
AAGCACATTGTTGGAAAGTCTTGGTTTGTATATTATCAAACAGGATAAAAAACCGGCAATTCTCGCAATAGACCCTAGTAGCAACAAGACCAAAGGCAGTATTTTGGGGGACAAAACCCGGATGAACCTCCTCTCGGTTTCTGAAAAAGCATTTATCAGACCTTCACCATCAGGTTCAACTCTGGGTGGTGTGGCACAGAAAACAAGAGAGTCTATTATTCTGGTGGAAACAGCTGGTTTCAACCCTGTTTTTATCGAAACTGTCGGTGTAGGACAATCTGAAATTGCCGTTCACTCGATGACAGATATTTTCATTCTTCTGATACAACCCGGTAGTGGTGATGAAATTCAGGGTATAAAAAGAGGAATTATGGAAATGGCGGATATTATTGTTATAAATAAAGCTGATAAAGACAATATTACCAAGGCAAAAACCAGTTATAATCACTACTCCAATGCTATGAAACTTTTTGGAAAAAAAGATAATGGTTGGGAAACAAAAATACTGATGACTTCGGCGATTGAAAACACAGGAATAGATGAGCTTTGGTCAACAATCTGTGATTTTGAAAAGCATATAAAATCAACCAAGCATTTTGAAGAAAAGAGAAAAAAACAAAATATCAATTGGTTTCAAGATTATTTATTTAAAAAAATATTGAATATTTATAAAAGCGATAAAGATATGAGTGAAAAATTCAATGAGATAGAATCCAAAGTTTCAAAAGGAATATTATCGCCTTATCAAGCGGGAGATTTATTATTTGATTTATTATTGAATAGGGGAAAGTGAGAAGATTATCTTTGTTTTTTTTCAACATTATTTTCGTGTTTTCCGCTTTGAATGCACAAAACCATTTCAGATATCCTATTAATTACAAAATAAGGCTTAGCGGCTCTTTTGGAGAATTGCGAAAAAATCATTTTCATACGGGCATCGATATAAAAGGTTCGGGCAATTGGAAATCCAATAAAGCAATTGCTGTCATGGACGGATATATCAGCAGAATTATGGTAAAACCCGATGGGTACGGCAATGCTTTGTATATAAATCATCCGAATGGTATCACCAGTGTATATGCACATTTGAATAATTTTAATAAAAAAATATCTGAAATAGTCAGAAAGATTCAGTACGCAAATAAGACTTGGGAAATCAATCCGGACAGCTTGCATATTCCGGTTACTAAAGGAGAAATTTTGGGACAAATAGGTAATACAGGAAGATCTTTTGGTGCACACCTTCATTTCGAATTGAGAAACACTATTACAGAACACCCCGTCAATCCTTTTCGTTTTGGTATAAAACCAAAAGACAATATCAAACCTACTCTATCAATGCTCAAAATTGTCGCTTTGGATACTTCCTATAACGTCTTAAACTCAAAAAAAATAAAAATACAAAAAAGCAAAAAGGGCAATTTTTTTATTTCTCCCTCTACGATTAAATACGGTGCTTGGAGAGTAGGACTTGAAGTTTTGGGTTTTGACAAAATGTCCGGAGCTCCCAATAAAAACGGTATCTATAGCTTATTGCTCAAAGTAAATGGAGAAAAAGTTTATCAATTCAAAATGGATTCTTTGGATTTTTCTAAACAAAATTGCTTGAATGCACATATAGATAACGAAGAAGCCAAGTCAAACAAAAAAAAATATAACAGATTGTATGTTTTACCCGGGAATGATCTTGATATATACCGTATAAACTCGAAAAGAGCAATTATTCCTCTATACGAAAACAAAAGCTCAAATGTGGAAATTATCGCAAAAGACTACGATGGAAATACGTCAATATTAAAATTCAACCTCAAACGCGATAATAAAATTATTGAACCGGTACCCAAACTTTACAATCAACATTTATCATACGGAAACAAATACTTTATCAAGACCTTTTATTATAAATTGAAAATAGAAAAAAAAGATTTGTTTAAAGATATGTTTCTCTTTATTAGCAAAAGCGAAAACAAAAAAGAGAATGATTATTCGGATAATATCAGCATATTTACAAATTATGAGGTATTCAAAAACAATGTGGATCTATACATAAGACCTTTGGTAATCGACTCTCTCGCAGATAAAATTTGTATAGTGAAAATCAATGATAAAAAAATTACAAACCTCGGTAATGATATTGTTGACGGATATTTTCATACTATTACAAAAACCGGAGGTACATTCAAGATAATACCGGATACCATTGCACCAACTATTGAACCCGTGAATTATAAAAATAAAAAGACAAGGTATAGAAAAATATCCTTTGTAATAAAAGATAATTTTGACACCGGTGGCCTTGCAAAAGAAATGTCATACAATGGTTATATAGACGATATATGGGTGCTGTTTACCTATGATAAAAAGAAAAACACAATTACCCATACCTTCGATAAAACTTTATCCAAAGGTAAACACCGGCTCAAAATAGTTGTGATTGACGACAGAGGAAACAAAAATGTTTTAGAAAAAGATTTTTGGAGATAAAATTTTTATTACTTTTGATGCACTAATGTTGTATATCAACGTTAATTCTTGGATAGAAAACACATTATGAATAAAGATCCAAATTGGGTATTGTTTAAAAACGGGAATCACAATGCTTTTGAAAAACTGTATCGAGAGCATATTTCGGGATTGTATGATTATGGCAAAAGGTTTTCTGTTGATACGGCAATTATCGAAGATTGTATCCAAGATATGTTTATCGACCTGTGGAATAAAAGAGAAAAATTAAATGATGTTGAAAATGTAAAATCTTATCTTTTTGTCTCTTTCAAAAGAAGGCTGGTAAGGATGTTGACAAAAAAGAAAGTGTTTGATTCAATTGATGAAAATAACTATTTTGATATTGAATTATCCGTAGAATCCATTATGGAAAAAATGGAAATGGATAGTGAAAAAATTACTAAATTAAAAAATGCCTTTGAAAAATTAAGCAAAAATCAGCAGCATATCCTGTACTTGAAATTCTATCAGGGATTCAGCAATAAAGAGATTTCTGAAATTTTGCAAATCAATTATCAATCTACACGAAATGCATTGACGAGAGCTTTGACTAAACTCAAAACACATTTTTTGATCTTTTTTACTTTATTGAATTTTATATTATTAACCAAATTTTTTTGAAATAATACT
>JALVEE010000160.1 GCA_027008645.1 Saprospiraceae bacterium | reverse complement strand
ATTGGCTTGTATCCGTATTAATGCCTATGCTTAGTGTCTGGTTTAGGTCAATGGTAGTGTCTTGCAGATTGGGTATTTGTGCTAAATCGGGAAGAGTAGGCAGAGCTATGGTGTATATTTCTTTGCATCCCATATCGGTTTGAAGTGTGAGTATTGCTTGGTTTTGATTTTGATAAATGCTTTGGCTTGTCGTGTCGCCGTTGTCCCATTGGATATGCCAAGGAGTGGCTGCGGTTGTACTTAGTAGTATTTCCGGAATATCGCAGTCTATTTCTATGCTTGGTTCTTCGGGTTTTGCCAAGACCTTTACATGTATATTGGCGATAGAATCACAGCCGTTTATACCCGTAAGATGCTCCTTATATTCTCCCTTACTCTTTATCCAATCACCTGCAATCAGTATGGAATCTCCCGGGCAAAGTGTGATTTGTGATTGGGATGAGGATAAAGGCAAAACTGTGATATGCGCATATGCGGTACTGTCACAGTCATTGCTACCTACATAACTTTGTTCTACATCTGTTTCAGTGCTTATCTCAAAACCAAATACCTCAATAGTATCGCCTTGACATATATTGATGGTGTCATAAGTGTATTTCAGGGGTCTAAGCGTGATATCTACGCTGTACAAGCTATCACATTCCCCTGCATTTTCCTTGTGGATGGTATAAGTTCCTTCTTCCGATATCCACCGGTTTACTACAAATATCGAATCTCCCTCGCAGATACTTTCGGTGATTGTGCCTTCCGGCAAGGGTTTTACCACTACCTGAATATTTTGGATACTATCGCAGCCTTTTTGGCTGATAAATGTCTTGGATACCAATTTTTCTTCCCATATCTCGCTGTCATATATCTCAATGGTATCCCCTTGACAAATATACATTGTATCAAGTTTTTCGATTTTATCTACTATGGTCAGATTGAGAGTGACTGTACTATCGCAACCTGTGATATTTAATGTATCAAATCGGTAAGTTCCGCTACTGGTATATATGCTATCATGCCAAGTAAAGCTTTCGCAAGCTGATTTTTCCAGAGTGGTACTATTCGAATTATTGAGTGTCAAATCCAAAGTGACAGTACTATCACAACCTACTGCATTGAGGGTATCAAATCGATAAATCCCGCTTTGAGTATAGCTGCTATCATGCCAAATATAGCTATCGCAACTTATCACCTTAAAACTGGAATCACTGGATTTATTGATTATAAGGTCTAAGGTAACAGTGGAGTCACAACCATAGATATTTAGTGTGTCAAAGCGGTAAATATCTGTATTTTTTAGTGTATCGTCTTTCCAGATATATTCATTGCAGGCGGTTGTCTGCATACTAGTACTATCTTTCTTAAATATTGTCAAATCAAGTGATACTATACTATCGCAGCCTTGTGCATTGGGAAGTATATATTCTGCCGTATCGTTACTTTGGGTATATGTTTTGCCATCTATCCAGGTGTAGCTGTCGCAGGTATTGACTGTATCAATTGAGGTCGAAATAGAACAATCTGATAATTTTAATGTAAAACTTTCAAAAGAATTAGTGTATGAACTCAAGTTGAATATTTTCGGCCCCGGATCAAAGTCAACTGTTCCAGTGAATGCACCACCTAAATAAATATTTTTATCATTATCACAAACAATAGGAAATTGATAAACAGTTTGATAATTAAAATCATCAAAAGAAATCACCCATGAAAAGTCGCCTGCAGTATCTAGTTTCATCAAAAAAAATGTATTATTTCTATCTGCTATTTTTTTACCACCACCACTTGGATCAAAATCAACTTCGTCGTTAAAATAACCATTACAAAACACATTTCCTAAATAGTCTGTAGTTAAAAAACTTATATTGTCCTTACCTTTACCACCAAAAGATTTCACCCAAATAAAATCACCATTTTTATTCAGTTTTAAAATATAACCATCTCGATTGCCTTTAGGGGTTATATTAAAAATACCAGAGCCAAAATCAAAATCAACGGTTTGACTAAAACCTCCAGAAATATAAAGATTATCATATTTATCAATTGAAATACTCGAGTTTCCAGAATTATTAGGAAATTTTTTAACCCAAATAAACTTTCCTAATGTATCAATTTTTAATAAAAAACTCTTCGTGTTCGTTCCAGCTGTTAAATTATGAATGCCTGAACCAAAATCAAAATCTTTTGTCCCGGAAAAACCTCCTATAATATAAATATTTCCGAAATTGTCAATTTTTACTGCATTTGTAACATCAAGATCATTGTCATTCTCCTTACCTATCATTCCTGCCCATTTAAATTCTCCCGTCTTATCTAATTTCATAACAAAAATATTTAAATCCCAAAGTCTGGTAGTATTTATATTACTCTTTAAATAATAAGTATTTGCTCCGGGATCAAAGTCAACATTTCCTTTAAAACTCCCCATGAGAAAAATTGCTCCATTTTTATCAATAGCAATAGAAGTACGCCAAATAAAATGGAAATTATTTATCACTTTTACTGAAACAAAATTTCCATCAAAATCCAACTTAAGAATAAATAACCCCATATTCCCGATAGCTTTTTTCATATAAACACCTATTCCCGGATCAAAATCTACTTCCCCCTTAAATGTTCCAACTATATAGACATACCCAAATCTATCAATTGCAATATTTTTTCCTGATACCATAAATGAACCTTTTATAGCTTTCGCCCAAACAAAATTCCCTTTAGAATCCAATTTTGATACATAAGCATTAGAAAATGAAGTAGATGTTTTTAGATAAAAAGTATCTGGTCCTGGATCAAAATCAACAGAAAAATAATAATCTCCTGTTACATAAGAATTATGACTCGAATCAATGGCCAAATTTTCCTCCGCAAAAAAATATGTGCCACCTGAGCAATTTCCACCAATGTTTCTTGCCCATCTAAAAGATTGAGCAGAAATATTAAAAACACTAAAGTAAATTAAAAATAATAGTACAATAAAATATTTCATAAGTAATACTTTAGTTAATTGATTAATAAATAAAACTATATTTTTCATACAGCTTCAAAAGGATTATCCCCATTCATCAAAACAATATCCAAAATTGCTTTTTTATATTGCCCAAGCCGATTTATAAAGATTAATAAAATCCTGAATACTTCTCGCTTTTCACTGCTTCTTCTTCGCACCAACTCGCAACCCGAAACTCAAAACTAATATCACTACTCGCTTTACTCTCTTATTGTCCACATACTCTTATAGTATAGATATAAACTCCAATCAAAACGCTGCCTGACCTCAACAGTAATTGTCTCCAATCCTCTCTTTCCAAATATTCAATGTACTATTTTTTCAGCTTTCACCAAATGATATAAATTTTCAATTTTGGCTAGCCTATTTCACAGGGTAAACACAGCTTCTACTACGGTCCAACCCGAAACTCAAAGCCCAAAACAACCCTCACTTTATCTCCTTAAGCAAAATAGGTACTGAATCGGTCATGCCGTTATTCTGAACAAATACTGTTGTTTTTAGTCCGGCAGACATCTTTTCAATTGTTTCGGAAATCTTTTGCTCCATTCCTTCTTTTGGGTGTGCTAATCCTACGAATACAATATCTGCATTTTTGCTTTTACTGTGAAGTATATCTATGAAACTGTCACCGTTTTTGATCGTTATATCTACTTTAGCATTCACTTTGGCTTCGGGTAGTAATGCGATAATTCCTTTTTTAAGATTATCGTGTTCTTCAACGTTATTCACAGCAGAGCGAATTGTGATTTCTGCATTGCTCCATTGCTTGTTCAATTTTAGAAGATAGGCAAACAATAGCATTAGGTCTCCATTTTTTTCTCTTCCTCCCCACCACAAATCGATTTTTTTATATTGCTGTTTGGTATTAAATTTCTCATTGAATCTTACCAATATTATATTCTTATTCAATAGTGCCAATTCTCTTATGATTTTAAGCTGACTTATTTGATTTTTTGATTCCTCAGACCAACCAAAAATAATGGTATTGGTTTTTAGTGCTCCTACTCCATGTGATCTTGAAACACTTAAAATCCCCTCGTTCAAATTATCAACAGGATTTACCTCACAGAATGCTTCTACGCGATTGTTTTCGAGTTTCTTTAGCATTTCGATCTGCATTTCTTCTCTTGCGGAAGCAGAGATACTTTTATCAAATATCAGTTTGGAAATTGTGAGAATCCCCCTGTTTTGACCAAGAGCTGCAGCCAACTTTACTAATTGTATTCTACCTGTGATATCACTTGAAAATAGCAGCATAAAGGGTCTCCAATTCCTAGATAATAATTTCTTTTTGTTTAATTGCAAGAGTGCATATCTGGATAGATTAATCCAGATTCCTGAAGTTGCATCTCCCCATTGCTGTTCCAGAGATTTTGATTTGAGATAAGCAAATAAAGAGGCTTCCAAGACTAAAGCAAATACACAAGCATAGGGATTGACCAAATACATAACCCATATAGCACCCAAAGCACCTATCATCGAAATCCACCAAGGCACTTTTATCCTTGGTCTATATGATGGTTCTTTTACCAGTTGCTCGATTGCAGCACTCAAGTTGATGGCGACATATAGTGTTAAGAATAATACAGAGACATATTGTGCAATGGTATTTAAGTTCCCCAGCATAACAGCTGCCAGAGCGATTGCTCCACTTACCCAAGTAGCTATAGCAGGTTGACCTGATTTGGAAAGCTTGGTTAAAAATTTTGGTGCCAGTCCATCCAATGCCAATGCTTGCAAAACTCTGGGACCGGCAAGTACACTTCCAAATGCAGAAGATAATATAGCGCCCAATACAGCAGGATATATCAAAAGCCCTCCTAAAAATGCTATCTTAGTCCATGTTCCTACTCCGAGATTGGGATCAGCAAGTTGATCTACATCAAGAACAACTGTGATAGACAATAATAAGGGAATAATCATATACAAAATTGCACCTGTGACCACTGCTCCCAATGTTCCTTTAGGAATCGAATTGGCAGGATCTTTCAAATCGCCGCTCATACCAATTCCGGCAGTAAATCCTGTAACCGCAGGGAAAAAAACTGCAAATACATACCAAAATCCTTCCGGTGCAGTCCTGTAACTCGGCGTCCATTCAGGGCTTTTCAAGGGATGAGAAAATACTCCAATAGCTAATGCTATAAATGATAATATCACCAATATCAAGATGGGAACTTGAGCTTTTAACACCAATTTTGCACTTTTTCCTGATAGCAAAGTTACCAATACTATCACAGCAACAGCAATCAATTGAACAGCATTTCGTGGAACTTCACCCCAATCGGAAGGCCAAAACATAATCAAGGCTTCCGCAAGTCCAAAACTGTAAAAAGTGATGCTGAGAGTTCTACAAAGATACAATGGGATACCTATCGCTCCTCCCGGTTCAATACCGAGACTTCTAGACACAAGATAGTATTCACCCCCAATACCAACTTTGATATTGGTCGCAATAGCAGATGCGCTAAGACCGGTTATGAATGTAATGGAACTTGCAAGCAATACTATCAAAATAGTCATCGGAAGCCCCATATTTCCAACTACCCAACCAAATCTTAAATACATAATAAGACCGAGTATCGTCAATAAGCTTGGTAGATATACCCCTAAAAAAGTCCCGAATTTTTGCTGCTTAACTATCTTCTCTTTAGACATATTGCAATTTTTTCTCAAATATAATAAAAATGTATTGAACTTATTAAAATATTAGAAATAAAAGTGCATTTCATTTTTTTCGCCTTGAAAGTTGATTTTCTTGCTTATGGCACATCTGCCTCCACATCCATTCCGCAAAAGCTTTACACTCCCACTAATAATTTTTCTTCACTTTGTTACGAAAAATGATAGGAGGATGACTGAACGGTTTTGATTTTATCAAAAATCAAGTGAGTAGATCTCACTTGATAGTGAAAGAACCTTTGCATCAGCACAGGAGTAGTGCATATTTGCAAGAAGCGAGGTCAGAGACACTCGCTTATCAAGGAAATTGCGGAAGAAATGCGGGTTGAGGTTCTCCCGGTTTCGTAGTTTACGGAGAAACAGGGAGTCAGAGGGCAGCTATGCACAAAACCGAAAAAGAAATACATCCATAAATAATGCAGTCTAAATGTCTAAATATTGTTTCCACTTATTCTATCAACGATACCGGATACTCTTTGAGTCTTGTTTTGAACGGCATCCAATAGTATGTCATAGTCACTGATTACTAATGCATTTGTTTTTGCTCTTGTCACGGCGGTATAAATCAACTCTCTTGAGATAAGTTTGTGCTCGGTCTTCTTGGGAAGAACAATAACAATATTATTGAACTCCGAACCCTGACTTTTGTGAATTGTCATAGCAAACACGGTATTATACCGGTTGATATTTGATACAGGATAACTCAGGATATTATTCTCATTTTGAAAATATACCTTCAGATTACCTGTATCTGATTCTTCTCTTACAATACCAATATCTCCGTTGAATAGCCCTAGAGAATAATCATTTGAACTAATCATTATGATTTGATTATGGTAAAATCCTGCTTTTGGCTTGATCAATCCACGGGATTTAAGATGATTTTCAATCATTGAATTATACTGTTTTACTCCATACTCTCCTTCTTTAACAGCGCATAATACCTTTACTATATTGATTTTACCTAATGCTTTCTCCATATCAGGCTCATTGATATAATCTTCGTATTTGTTTATCATCTCAATGAATCCCGGGTCATCGTAATCTTGTGTCACTTTTACACATTGCATATCATTCTTGCAAGTTTGAAAGGGCTCTATCAATGTATCAAAGTCTGATTTTCCCCTGATAACCAAATTGCTGAATTTTCCAATACCTTCATCATTTTTAAATCTATAACTTCTCTTTAATTCAATAATCGAGCCTGTCAAGATATTGGGATTTTGTGCGATATAGCTTTGAGGAATAGATATGCTGTCATTTTCAATAATATTGTTATACAAATCAATATCTTTTCCACAAAAACTGTTTATCGGGTTTTGAGAATTACATAGATCACCAAAAATAGACCCTGCCTCAATAGATGAAAGTTGATCTTTATCCCCAAGAAGTACCAAACGACAATTTGCGGGAATTGCCTCCAGTAATTTTGACATCATTGTCACGTCTATCATTGAGGATTCATCTATTATAACAATATCATATTGCAGTTTGTTTTCGTTATTATAGGTGAAAACAGTTGAGTCGATATTGACACCGAGAAGTCGATGTATCGTTTGTGCTTTTAATTCAACAAATTTACTTATTACATCTTTTTCTAAGCTTTTTATATTTTTTATTCCATTGGAAATAGATTCATTCAATCTTGCTGCAGCTTTACCTGTCGGAGCAGCTATTGCAACGGAAGTTTTTGGATTAATAGCGAATAATAATGCCAATAATTTTGTGATTGTAGTTGTTTTGCCTGTACCGGGACCACCTGTGATGATGGCAAAATTATTTAGTATCACATTGAATACAGCTATCATTTGCCAAGGGATTATCAATTCCCTATCGAGATTATCTTCGTGTTTTGGAGGAAAAAGAATTTTAAACATGTCTTTCAATTCCAAAAGTGTTTTTTCTCTTGAATCCCTGTTTTTTTTACCCTGTTGTATTAATTCTGATATTTTGTTTAAAATATGGGTTTCGTAGTAAAAATATCTTTGCAAATAGATTTTATTATTGTGTAGTACAAAAGGTTTTAAGTCTTGTTCCACATCTCTTGTTAAATACGGTGAAGACAGTATTGATTTTATATCCAAATCATCTTTGCTATGTGCATCAATCAAATCCAAATCCAGACAAATATGCCCTTCCTCAAGTTTTTTTGAAACGGTATAAGCCAATCTTTGTATTGATGTATCTTGAAAATAAGATGCAAAAATATCATGAATAGTATTCTGTGTTTTGTTCTTCATATTTAGTATCTGCAAGAAAACATATCAAAGTTAAAAAAAATGATTGAATTTATACAAATATGGACGCATTTCATTTTTTCTAATATCCATCAACATCTATATTAATCCTTAGAGTTTTTAGCCCCTCTGATTTTTTTACTTGGTCTTTACAATCCTGAATAAAGGCTTTTACTTGGGGAATATTCAAACCTGTTTTTTCAAGTTTAATCATTATTCTATACTGATAAAATCCCCTGACTCGTGCTATACCCGGAATTGCCGGTCCAATAACCCTTTTGAGCAATCTAGATTTTAATAATCTTGCCATATTTTGCGCTCCTTGATAGCATTTGTCAGGTTTTTTGTGCATAATAGTGATTTCGATTATCCTGATAAATGGAGGATATTTGAATAGATGTCTTTCCTCCAATTCTCTCATGACAAAAGAATCGTAATCTGTATTTTTGACATCTGTCAACATAGGGTGCGACGGGTTATGAGTTTGGATTATCACAAGCCCTTGTTTTTGTCTCCTTCCTGCTCTACCTCCTACTTGAAGGACGAGTTGAAATGCCCGCTCATTGGCACGAAAATCCGGAAATTGCATTAGCCTGTCTATGTCGATTACACCTACCAAACCTATATGATCAAAATCCAAACCTTTTGTTATCATCTGTGTACCTACCAAAATATCTATTTTTCGGGCGTCAAATTCAGCCATTATCCTCTCGATATCATTTTTGGTCCGGACTGTATCTATATCCATTCTTCTCACCTTGGCATCAGGAAAAATATTCTTTAGTTCATCTTCTATTTTTTCCGTTCCATACCCTAAAAATGACAATCCCGGTTCACCGCATCGGGGACAAATCTCAGGAACTTTTTCTCTGTGACCGCAGTAATGACATTTAAGCTCATTATGAAATTTGTGGTAGGTCATACTGACATCACAGTTTGTGCATTGACTATTCCAACCGCATTTGCTGCAAATCATCGTAGGAGAATAACCCCTTCTGTTTTGGAAAAGCAGCACTTGTTCATCATTATTAAGCGTGTTTTGTATCATAGATGTAAGAGCGATGCTGTATTTGCTATTATTGGGAAGCAACATTGATTTGTGTCGCATATCAATGATTCTTATCTCCGGCATTGATACATTACCAAATCTTTCTGTCAGTCTTACATATCCGTATTTGCCTGTTCTTGTATTGTAATAGCTTTCGAGGGAAGGAGTGGCACTGCCAAAAATCACTTTCAGATCGTTAATCGCTCCCAAATAAGCTGCTACATCCCGGGCATTGTACCTTGGAGACGGGTTTTGCTGTTTGTAAGAGCTATCGTGCTCTTCATCAACAATAATAAGTTTCAGATTTTGAAAAGGTAAAAATATCCCTGATCTGGCTCCAAGTATTATAGGCTTACCGTTTTTTACGGCATTCCAAATTTCAACTCTTTCGTTTTGGTTCAATTTGCTGTGAAATATATAGACATCCTTTCCAAACACAGCAGCGAGTCTATTAATCAATTGAGTCGTAAGCCCAATTTCCGGCACTAAAAACAATACCTGTCCGCCTTCGTCTATTGTCCTTTTTATGTATTCTTGGTATATTCGAGTCTTGCCGCTTCCGGTGACACCGTGAAGCAAAACGTGGTTTTTTGTCTTGAAAATCTCATCTATTTCCTCAATTGATTTTTTTTGCCCTTGTGATAAATCCGGTAGAGTGGTTTTATTTTCTGCAAAGGGTATTAGTCTGCTTATAGTCTTTTGATACTCTATAAAAATACCTTTATCTACTAGTTTTTTTATCACTGGTGAATCCACTTGAGCGAGTTCTCTCAAAGCAGCTTTACTTATTTCTTTTTGTGTATTTTTTAGTTGTACAAAAGCCAATAATGCATTTGTTTGGTGCTTTGACCTCTTTGTTAATTCAAATGCCTCAATCAAATCTTCATCTTCCTTGTGATTATCTGCCAGTTCAACATACTTTATTTTTTTCGGTTTGTAATTCTTTATCATTTCTTCCCTGATATTGACAATTTGTTTGTCCAATAATGAGTGAATGACAGGGTAAACAGTCTTCTTATCAAGAATATCCCTGATATCTTTTAGATTGAGATCATTTTGTATCCTTAGAGCCTCATAGACCATATATTCTTCATCATTGAGTTCGATATGATTAACTTCTTCTTCGTTCATCAATCCCAGAATAGTTTCGCTTGACATCTTTAGCCCAGAGGGAAGAGCGACATTCATCACTTGACCGATAGTGCAAATATAATATCCGGCAATCCACTTCCACAAATCAAAATGAGCTTTGTCAATTATCGGTAATTGGTCGATTATAGAAATGATATCTTTTGTAGGGTAATCCGGCTGTTTATCGGTAATTTCCACTACCAATCCGGAGTAAAATTTTCGTCTTAAAGGCACTTCTACTCTTATCCCAAACTTGATTTGACCGCTCAGTTCATCCGGAACAGAATACAGATAAGATTTTGGCAATGCCAAAGGAAGAACTATACGCACATATATTGTTTTGGATTGAGCCATACAACAGCAAAGGTACGAAAAAAAAGTATATAGTATCAGAATCTTTTAAGGGGTGTATTTCATAACTTATAAAATCTCTAATCCTTGTTCGGTGTCGTTTAATAATTAATATCGAATGCCGATTAACGAATAACGATTTTAGAAGTATTGAAGTAAAAAAATCGCTTTTTTTCATGACAATGTGAAGTAAAACTACAAGGGGGCGTATTTCATTTTTTCGCATTTAATGTTATTTTTCCTATTTGGATAGACTACCCCACTTATGAAAATAATCCGTTATACCAAATTAACTTTCATATGTCGTATAAATATTATAGAATTAATTTTTCAAGATTGAGTTAAAAAACGCAGGCATAGTCATAGCTACGTCGAGTATTTTTAACGAAAATATTGGAAAATTAAAATGGAATATATGCGTCATTTGAGAGTTAAATTGGTATTATACTTCTATATACTAACACCAATGTGCCGTTAGGCACTATCCCCCTACTGATAAAATTTCATTCATAATTGAAGCAGCAAAATAAATTTCAAGAGGTGTTCTATAGAAGAATTAGTAAAATTATTAAAACTTGCAAGCGCAGTATTTTTACTTTCTGTAGCTTATGAAAATATGTATAAAAAATCAAAATCAGGAATAATCCCAATTTTATTTATTTTATACACTAATGTCAAGTCAAGCATACTCTTTCAGACCAAGTATTCGTTCTTTTTGCCGATAACTGCATTAATAATTTCCACCATAGCTACGGCTATGATGAAAATTATATGCTTTGTTCTCGACA
>JALVEE010000159.1 GCA_027008645.1 Saprospiraceae bacterium | reverse complement strand
TATTTCCTCTCGCTGAATAAACTTGTTCGCCCCATCGATTGAAGATAGATATATGTACTGCGTCAACATCGTCTTCCAAATTGGCTATCCTGAAAAAATCATTTTTTCCGTTATTGTCGGGAGTAAAAGCATTCGGTATCAATATCTCTTCTATCTCACAGCCTTGAAGAACTTTTATCCTTATAGATCCTACGTTTTTACAACCATTTATATCTGTCACTTCTACTTGAAATGTATCGGTCTTTTCCGGTTTTACATTTATAGTTTGACAATCATAGCAATCTATGAACTGCTCAGATGTCCATTCATAATGGGGATAATCTTCTACAACGGATATCTGTACCGAACTGCCAATATTTATAATTTCCGTATCCGCTTCGATTGTAATTTCCGGTAAATCTAAAACCTCTACAATCAAACAAAAAATACTATCACAACCATTAACACTTTTTAGTTCCTGACAATATTTTCCCGATTCCGTTATCTCTTGTCCATCGAAAGTAATAGATTCTCCTTGACATATTTGCTCGACTTCGCTAGTTTCAATAATTTCGTGAAAACTCAATTCGACACAGCTTATCTCCATACATCCGCTGGAATAAGTAATGGTATCACAATAAGTTCCCGGTTCCGTCCTCTCTTTACCGAATATCTCAATACTTGTCCCTTCGCATATCTGAATCATTTGACTGTGCAATATCTCATCTTCTATCATATCAACATCAACACTTATACTATCTTTACATCCCTCTGTAGTCTCTCCTTTAATCACAAAGTGTACATCATTCTCAGGAACAAATCTCACCGTATCACAAGCTGTGCTTTCACACATTCCCTGATACCAAGGCGACCATTTATAACTGTCAGCGCCGGATACTACAACAGTAACTGTATCTCCCAGACATTTTTTATCATCTACACTAACTTGCAGGTCAACACCATCGTAGAAACTCACATTGACCTCGTCTGTAGCCGTACAATTTTCATTGGATACCGTAAGAGTAAAACTACTATTTTCCTTGGTTAATACTGTCGGATTGGGTAATGTAGGATCGTCCAACAACGGAAAACCGGGAGTCCAAAAATAAGTAACACCTTCAGTCTGTACAGCGTTTAGCTGAACGTTCGAGCCATTGCAAACAGATATATCTTCGCCTGCATCCGCTACCGGTTTTTCATTGACAATAACCGATACCGAATCCGTGGCTACACAACCGATATCATCAGTAATAGTTACACGATAAATACTCGTTTCACTTGGAAAAACGGTCTGAATTTGCTCTGTTGCATCATCAATACCCGCTCCCTCCCAATAGTAAGATTGTCCTTGTGAAGCAAACAATATTGCGCTTTCACCTTGACAAATACTCACAGGAGCTGATAATATACGCGGTTTTGGATCCACAAAGACAGTATATTCATACCGTATGATACACCCGTCGGAATTTTGTTCCGACAATATCAGTGTTTCGCTAATCATACTATTGCCATTATTGGACAATTTGAATATAGTCTCCGAACAATCATCGCAACTGATAAAATCGGTATTCTCCCAATGATAATTATTACCGGATACGCTTGGAATACCGAGTTGAATCTCTTCACCCGAACAGATAGTGTCCGTGCGATAATCAGCGAGAAAAACCGGAGTTTGCAAAGGAAAAGCATCGCCCGAACAGATACAATTTGCATCTTCCTCGACTACCAAAAGCAATTTGCACAAATCGTGTGGAGCAATTTGATTATTGGTAAATCTGAATAAACTTGCAATTGTATCCACGGCTACGTCAAAGCTATAACTATCTATATATTCATCTCCTGCCGAATACTGTCCATTTCCATCATTGTCATAGTAAAGTTTTATAGTAAGCGGATCTTCGTTTGGTATTCCGAAGTTGCTGATACGGGCTGTGAAATTTATTCCATTTTGGGAAACGATAGTATCCGTAGCAAAAGATTCTATACGATAAACAGGTCTTTCTATTTCAATAGGGACAATGGTGCTACCGGTTATTACCTTGATGGAGCAATCTTCATCGCTTGTAGTACAATGTGCATTGACCACAGCAGTGGTATATATCGGGATTCTAAGTGATTTGCATTTTCCCGAACCAAATCCGGTAATGGAAAAAACAAGGTCAAAATCGGTCTTCCCCGCTTCCAAATCCCATGTCAATATATTCCCCTCTACAACCGGAGCACAACTGCTCATATTGCCTGAACAAGAACCCGGCAAATAAGATATATAAGGTGGAAGTTGCATAATCAATTGATCATTATTGGTAGGAGGAGTATCGTAATGAATACCCAAACTAATTTCCAAATGATCTTCGCAACCTTGGTTTTCATCGGAAGAAAGAGTAATAGCGGCATTATAAGGAGCGGTAATCCCCGATATATTTAATGATTTGCTGACTTTGGCTACTGTATTGGTGGGTTCTCCGCATATTTTTTCTGCCGATACTTCATATATTATATAAGAGCCTGCTATAAAATCACAATTTGTTTTGGTCTTGAATCGAAGACTAAGTGAATTGAGCGGTGCTGTCAAAACTCCCGGAAGTCCATGAGCCAATAAGCTATCCAATATATCGTGAATACTCCAACGATAAATACCACCGCCAATATCGATTGGATCGTCAATGGAAAAATAATTCCCATCTTCGGTAGGATAAGCTATTTCGGCAGTATTGGGTTGATAACTCAGTCCCGGAGGAAATTGCAGTTCTACTTGCATATTGTATATGGCTCCATTGCCTGCATCGAATATCTCAATCTCCGACCAAGGCATCTGCTCACATAGAGGAGCAGAAATTGCTTGATTATCCGGATCGATTTCCAATACTCCCTGCGCAGATACCACCGAGCAATGTATTTCTTGTTCCACACAAGGTGTTTGGTTGAAAGGATCGGTATAGGGCTCACAACTCCAACCGTATTTTATAGTGATGTCTTCTTTGGCGCAGGAATGGTTGATAGCGGTGAGGCGGAGGAATATAGTATCGTCTTGATAGTTTCCTGAACCTAAATAATTACCTTTAAAAATTGTACCTAATTGATATATTCCATTTTCCGGTATATAATATTCATTTGTTTTTAAGTTTAATAACTTAAAATCTACCTTTTTAGTAGAACTTATCGGTTGAATAAATGAATTTGGAGCATCAGCAGGCCACCAATACCAATCAATATTAGTATTATTTAAACCAAGTATATCCCATGTAATGGTATCGTTAAATGCTGTTTTGTTTGATTCATCTGTTACAACCCGTAAATTTGGGTTACGTCCATATAACAATCTCCTAATATCTCTTTTATAGTGTATATGTTTTTTATAACCTTTATTTAAAGGGAGTAGTTCAAAATCAGCACTAGTTTTTATACCATAACTAATAGGGTCTCTTGCTTTAAAACTACACTTATCTTTATAAGAATAAGTTATTCTTAATTGTAAATTATCATCCCAGATTAAAGAAGGTAAATTATCATATTTATAAACATATCTTCCGAGATGAGTTGGTCCATTCCATTCAATGTGATCCTCCACGAATTTACTATAATTGATATTATATGGAACGGAAATATCTGATAACTCAACACCATTTGCCTTTACACTCTTAATGTATGCACCTTGATAATCCAGACCATCCCATAATGGTAATAAAAACTCTTTCAGTATGGCAGTCGGTTTATATTCATAAGGGAAAAAATTATCCGCAACCCCAACCGTTGCATAAAAAGGTAAATCTCCAATACTAAAACATGGATAAATGGAATATCCACAACAATCCCCATAATTTACAGAAGTATTAATAGCTGCAAACTCAAGTGTATCACAATGGCAATTACAAGTAAATATTTCATCAATAAGAGCTTTAAAATCATTTGACAAAAAAAACCTGGAGTTAATAGAAAGTTTAACAACTGGGAAATAGGAGTATAGGCCATGATAATTATAATAGTTATCATTAAAAACAAAATCTGCGTCAAAAATTATCGAATCCCCTTGTTCATAAATAAATCCCAAAGGCAGTTCGCCGGAGTTAGCCGATATTATATCCGGAGATAAATCAAAGATATAAATTACAGTATCTTCTTTTATATAAGGAGCTATAAATGTTTTTATATTATTGAGTTGCAGAATTGAATTATCATTATGCTTTTTAATATGTAAAGTATTATTGATGTTGATTAGCCCGTTTTCTATATTCACAAGATTTCTATATAATTTTTTGCTATTACCACTAAAAGACCAATTATCTGAAATAAGGCCAATCTTTAGCTCCACCAAACACCTTGCCAAACTAGCTCCTTCCACATCCATCTTTACTACACCTTTGACCTGCATTCTCACGGTATCACCCATCACTGCTCTATCCGTTCGTATCTTGCTCATATCTATTACACCGGTACTATCAGGTCTATGATCATCATCATTGTCGGGTAGTCCAAATGTAGTACGAAATACATTGAACTCATAATCCAGATAGCCGGGGATGGTGTCAAAACAATAATTATTTGTAGGATATTCGAATTTATAGCTTTCTTCATCACAAGAAGACGGTACGCAATCCATAGGACAATCTTCATTGAAAACAATGGAAGATTTTGACAATATCTTAAAAAATCCGGGTCTTGGGTCGCAATTGGGAGGTCGCTGGCAAATCAATGAATCTGGACAAGAAGTAATCAAGGAATCATAAGGTGGCGGTCCCCAAGGAAAACAAGAATATCTATATCCAAACAATGTTGGTATTTTTATCTCTCCCGATGTAGCATCCAAAGGTGTATCGTACTCCAATCTAACTTTCGTCAATGTATCCTGATCATCAATCACAATATTCGATGGAATAGTATCGGCAAAACGCCACTCCGGATTGTCCAATGTCATACCGCAGGGCAATTGAAACTCGACTATTAGCTTTCCATCTCTATCTTTGAGCAAAGGACAATCAATATGATATGTTATATCTTGTGGCTTACCTCCTTTATAAACTCCTGCCTTATCCAATTTAGTCTTAAATATAAAATCATTCGATTCTACATTGATATTACGGTTAGATTGATGATATCTGTCTTCAGGCAATGCACAATCTTTGAAATAATGGTACTGATATGACCATTCATTGCTTTCTTCGATGCAACTATCCTCACTGCAAAAAACAGTATTCCAGCTGATTTTATAAATATAACGTTCAGAAAAACGTGTCGAAATACGAGGTAATATAAAATAAAATGAGCGATATGTTTCTTCACCGGTACAAGGCTGTGTGGTTGGTTCACTAAAAACAGCCGGTATTTTAAAAGGATCATTAATACCGCTGTAACCATAATTACCGGCTATTACTGTCAAACTATCTCCAATGATATATCCGTTATGGTATAGTTGACGGATATCGACCCTTATATCTTTGGCATCATTGTATCTACTGATGTTTTTTATTTCTATACTTTGTTCTACGGGTTGATCATTACAGTAGCACTGTGGCTCCGATAACTGAGGGGTAAATATTAGATTTGGGCCAAAATCCCGGTTTACATCTATATTGACGATGGCATTGTACGAATATCCATCACATATATCAAAGTGACATCCCCAGACAACTTCCAATACGGATTGTGCATGTAGCAATTCATAAGCGCAAGTAGTAATATTGATATTTTCTGTCAGAGTCAGTTCTTCATTAAATTCAAATAAATCATCTCCGTCGCCGACATGCTTAAAATCGTTCGACGAGAATTTCACAATCAAAGCGGTATCCACAGTTGAAATATCTTGTCCCATATTTGTGGAAACAGAAATCCCCTCACCATGAGTATCTTTAAAGACAAATGATTTCACAGAACCCAATCTTGTATTCCGGATTGTAATTGTTCTATGTAAAGTATGTCCTTTTGAGCCGTTCATCACTGGTTTCTCTATTTTCGTAAAAATGAGATAGGGCGTTTCTACATTGTAAATAGGAGAAGTGACATTGTTTAGATTGCCACCGTCATAAGTCATACTAAATTTATTGGAAAAGGTCTCTCCCGAATTGATACATTTATGAACAGCGCAAGGAAAATCAAGGAGAAATGATATCGTTACCTCTTGGCTTCCCTCGATATTCTCCATTGTGAATTTAGGTTTGGACAAATCGGAAATATCGCTTTCTTTAGCTCCATTGATGCTTTCTGTCACATAGACAGCTTCACATGGAAACTTCAATGTTACTTCGATATTTTCTAACGGAGTAGCTTTTGTATTTTTGATTTTAATTTGAAACTCGGATGCTTGACACACAGTGATATTATCAGGCTGAACAAAAGTGATAGACTGCGCATCAGACTGATTAACAGAGACATAAACCAAAAGAACAAACAGGAGATATAATGTTTTCATATAGATGATATTGTTGGTTATCGCTAAAACACATTAAATTAGGCATAAAAATAGATATTTTTTTATAAAAAACAAAAATAGGATAATTTAGGTGTATTTTATTTTTTCGCTTTTTACAAAAAGTTTTGTTAATGTGTTTAATATAGCGTACCTACGGCACGCACTTTAGTTGGTTAATAGCTTTTTTTACCCATATATTGTACCTAACGGCACATTGGTATTAGTATATAGTGTCTGCCCGGAAACAGGCATTTTTAGAAATTCTGATAATTTCTGCTTAGATTTTGATTTTTTTGCAATAATTTAATGCTTTAGTATCAATCACTTGTGAAAAAGTCAAAAGATAACAAAAAGAATCAATTTCAAATTTGATGTATTTTCGGGCAGACACTATATAGAAGTATAACGTAATAATTTCATAAGTGGAGTGGTCTATCCAAATAGAAAAAATAACAATAAATGCGAAAAAATGAAATACACCTATTATGATTGCTAATAATCAATTACTATTTTTTTATAAATTGGTTTCTTTCCCTTAAATTGAATTTGAATAATATATAATCCGGAATACAAATCTCTTGCATCTATTCTTAGAATTCTTTCTTTGTTTGATTTTGATATTTCCAGTTTTCTTTTGCCCGATAAATCAAATATTGATATTTGAGCTTCACCACTATTCAAATATGCAAAATCGATAATAAAATCTCCTTTTGTCGGATTAGGATAAACTGTTATATTATTTAACTCCAAATCAAATGTCGCTGTTTTATCCTCTAAGCAAATTGTACTGTCAATACTACAATTTGTTACAGTATCTGTTACTGTTATTGTGTAACATCCAAAATCGCTTAAACTATCCAAATCCGCGGTTTTTGCTGTGAAATTGCCCGGTCCTGACCAAGAAAAAATATAATTTCCGTTATTGTTAGTGCTTATTGCAATATATCCAAGTAGGTCTAATCTTATGTCCCTAGTACTATCAATGGTGATTGTTATTTCATCAGGTTGAGTTAGTGCATAGTTTTGGATAATTTCACAGTTATTAGCATCTGTGATCGTGACGCTGTAATCTCCTGCACACAGATTGTTCAACGATGCCGATATAGCTCCTGTATTCCACTTGTATGAAAACGGAGAAGCAGCATTATTTACACTTAATACAACAATGGTTCCGTCACAAGCATCAAAACAACTAATATTTGATGTTTGAGAATTTACTTCAAGATTAGGACAATTAAACTCTTTAATTGTTACTGTATCCAGTGCTGTACATCCATTTGCATCCGTTACCGTCAATTGATAATTTCCCGGAGTTAATCCGGAAATTGATTGAGTAGTTTGACCGTTACTCCAATGATACGAATAAACTTGTGTTCCACCACTTGGATTGGAGCTTGCAGTTCCGTCATTGGCACCATTACGGGTTTCATTTGTAGCTGTGGCATTGGCAAATAGCTCTGTTGGTTCTGTGATTGCATAAGTTCCAAAAACATTGCAATTATTGCCATCTACCACAGTTACACTATAATTACCCGGACATAAACTATCGATTTTTGCCGTTGTTTTACCATTACTCCAAGTATATGTAAATGGTGATGCTCCGTTTGTTACTCCGGTAATATCAAGGATTCCATTGCACTCGGAATTGCACTTTACATTTATTTGGCTGATTACTATTGCCAATCCCTGACATCCGAATTCTGCAATAGATACGGATTCAATCGAAGTACATCCATTGTTGTCTGTTACTGTTACGGTATAACTTCCCGGTGCAAGCCCTGAAATTGATTGGGTATTTTGTCCATTGCTCCAAGCAAAAGAATAAGGGGTTATTCCGCCGGAAGGATTTGCAGTTGCTGTTCCGTCGTTAGCATTGTTGGCGGTTTCATCCGTGGAACTTGCATTTACCAATAATTCCGTTGGTTCAGTGATTGTATATGATTTTTCCACTTGACAGTTTTTATCGTCAGTAATTGTAACAGTGTAAGTTCCCGGACACAAATTATTGATTGTGGGGGTTGTTTCTCCATTGCTCCAAGTGTAGCTAAGCGGTTGGACAGCGTTAGTAACCGATGTGATTTCAATTGCGCCATTACAAGCATTATAACAATTCACATTGGTTTGACTTGCATTTATTGTCAATGTCGGACATATAAATTCTTGAACGTTTACTGTTTCGATACTTGTACAATTGAAATCATCAGTTACTGTAACCGTATAATTTCCCGGAGTAAGATTCACTATGTTTTGACTTGTTTCCCCATTGCTCCAGGCGTACTCGTAAGGGGATGTTCCCCCTGTTGGATTTGCAATTGCAGTTCCATCCTGTGCTCCATTTTCCGTTTCATTTGTTGCAGTTGCATTGGCTAAAAGCACATCCGGCTCAGTGACCTCAAAGCCTTGGGTTGCAGTACAATTATCAGCATCCGTAACTGTAACGCTGTAAGTTCCTGCACATAAATTGAGAATATTTGCATTTGTTTCGCCTGTTGACCAAAGGTAGGTAAATGGTTCAACTCCATTGGTAAGTCCAATTACTTCTATCGAACCATTGCAATTACCATTACAAGTAGGATTCAATTGCTCGGATTGTATGGTTAAAGTCGGACAAATAAACTCGTTTACAGTTACTGTTTCTTCTTTTGTGCAACCATTATCATCTGTAACCGTAACTGTGTAATTTCCCGGAGAGAGATTGTCAATTGTTTGAGTGTTTCCGCCATTACTCCAAGAATAGTTGTATGGAACTGTTCCTCCGGTTGGATTTGCGGTTGCTGTTCCGTCATTTGCATCATTGGCGGTCTCGTCGGTTGCAGATGTATTGGCAAATAATTCTGTTGGTTGAGTGATTGTAAAAGATTTAGATTCGCTGCAATTTTTTGAATCGGTCACTGTAACTGAATAATTACCTATGCATAGATTATCGATTAAAGCCGTATTATCACCTGTTGACCATTGGTAAGTAAAAGGAAGTACTCCGTTAGTCATTCCGGTTATTTCAATTTCTCCATCGCACTGACCAAAGCAACTTAAATTAATCTGGATAGATTGTATAGTTAGTGTAGGACAAATAAACTCATCTACAGTTATAGTTTCTTCTTTTGTGCAACCATTATCATCTGTAACCGTAACGGTGTAATTTCCCGGAGAGAGATTGTCAATTGTTTGAGTGTTTCCGCCATTACTCCAAGAATAGTTGTATGGAACTGTTCCTCCGGTTGGATTTGCTGTAGCTGTTCCGTCATTTGCATCATTGGCGGTCTCAGCGGTTGCGGAAGCATTGGAAAACAATTCCGTTGGTTGAGTGATTGTAAAAGATTTAGATTCGCTACAATTTTTTGCATCCGTAACTGTTACTGAATAATTACCGATACACAGATTATCGATTGAAGCCGTATTATCGCCTGTTGACCATTGGTAAGTAAAAGGAGCTATCCCGTTTGTCATTCCGGTTATTTCAATTTCCCCATCGCACTGACCAAAGCAACTTGAATTAGTCTGGATAGATTCAATGGTTAGATCGGGACAAATAAACTCATCCACAGTTACTGTTTCTTCTTTTGTGCAACCATTATCATCTGTAACCGTAACGGTGTAATTTCCCGGAGATAGATCAACTATTGTTTGAGTATTTTGTCCATTACTCCATTGAAAGCTAAATGGTGGTGTACCACTGCTGGGGTTACTTGTTGCCGTTCCGTCATTGGCTTGGTATGCGGTTTCATCAGTTGATGAAGCTCCCGGAAGTGGAGTAGGATTTACTGTAACCGTAACATCATCCGTATCAGAACAACTCGAATCATCGCTTACTTCAACGGTATATATTGTAGTAACAGAGGGTGTAGCTATAGGATTGGAAATATTAGGATCACTCAATCCTGTTGTAGGAGTCCAACTATATGTAGTTCCTCCGCTGGCTTGAAGCATTACACTATTGCTACTGCAAATGGTTTTGTCAGTTCCCGCATTCGCATTAACACCGTGGGTTGTAAAACTTTCTTCAGCACAATCAATTGCATCCGAAGCATAGCTATAGGGTGTAATTGTAACAAAAATATCACTACCACAAGGAAAATCGCCGGGATCATAAGTCAATACATTTCCAACATCTTGATGATCTAAGATATCAGTACCCCCTGAGGTAGTCCCAACAGTGAGCTTGTAACCTATTGCACTGACTACTGAAGACCAAGATAAATCTGTGGTAATATCGACATCTGTCGCTCCATCAACAGGGTCAGTAAGATTGGTACAATCAGGTCCATCGCAGGCATTTTCAATTTCTGCCTCACTATTACATCCTACTTTGTTATTTGATATATCAGTCGTTTTGCCGGGAATATCAAGAAAATCACAAACACTTGAAACTTCACACTCAGATAATAAAATATTATCTTTTATTATAAGGTCAGCTCCTACTTCGTTTGCCTCAATAGAATTGGGATCAATATTCCGGATACCTGTAATATTAAGAATGTTTGAATTGCCTTCTATTTTTAATCTTCCTCCGATAGTTTGCAATGCTTCCAATCCATTCAAGTTAGACATATTTACATTATTAATAATATCTAATTTTTCTCCTATTGAAGTCAAACTGTTTAATCCTTGAAAATTAGATAGGGAAGCATTGTCAGAAACAGTAACCTCATTCCCGATTGAATTTAAGTTTTCCAAGCCTGTGAAATTTGAAAGAGCATCATTATTATTAACAATAAATACTGTACTTAAATTATTTAAGCTGTTTAACCCCGAAAAGTTTATTAAGTTATCATTATTACCAACAATAAAAGACCATTGTATTTCTTCTAGGTTACTTAAACCTGTAAAATCTTCCAAAGATGCGTTGTCTACTATAAAGAATTCGTTATGAAAAATTGTCAAATTACCCAATCCAACAAAATTTTCCAAGGAAGCATTATCGGTCACATAAAATAGATCTATTTCAGTGATGTTGTCCAAACCGGACATATTGACCAGTGCATCATTATTCTTTATTTCTGTCAATCCATTAAGATATGTCAGGCTTGATAATCCTGTTAAACTTGTTAGAGCCGGATTGTTTTTGACATAAAGATTTCCCTTTAAAACAGATAAATTTTCCAAGCCTGTAAGATTAACTATACTATTATCATCTAATATTAATAAGCTTCCTGAGATTTGTTCCAAGTCATCCATTCCATCAAGATTTGTCAAGGAGTTATTGTCTTCTATTCTTAAGTTTCCTCCTATAAATGTGATGTCTCCAAAACCTGATAAATCGGTCAATAAGCCATTTCCTACAATTTCCACATCTTTTTCTATTAAATCTAAAGAGCCAAGATTAGAAATTTTAGTGAGAGAGCTATTATTTTTTATTATTAAACTATTATCAGGACCCAAGTCCTGTAAGCTGTTTAATTTATCTACTTTTGTCAAATCATCATTATTTTCTATAATCAAGTCTCCATCTACAGAATTAAGATTGTGCAAACCATCTAAATTATTAAGGTCATCATTCCCTTTTATTAATAAATCTCCCTCAACAAAATTTAGGTTGCTGAGATTTTGTAAATGATCTAATTCCGGATTGGAATAAATCTTAAGATTTCCACCTACAAGTTCTACGTTGTCAAGCCCTGAAAGCTTCCCCAAAACAGTATTGTATCTGATATATGCATTACCATCTATCGAAGTAAGCTGACTCAAACCATTCAGGTTTAGAATTTCTCCGGGGGAGGATTCCTCAATAATCACCTGACCTTCTATCTCCGTACACCCGGGATAGTTTGCCGAAAAATTGTCTATTTGTGCTTGGGTTGAAAAAGTAATTCCACCGGGCAAGCAGGATTGTGCATTAAATTGAGCGCTGAATAAAATCACAATAAATGTTAATAATAAGTATTTTTTCATTTTTTAATTTTTATGGTTTTGAAATAGTTTTGTTGTAGAATTAGGTTAACCAATATTATGGCGTTATTTTATCAATAGTGTATTCAATAGTGGCTCCATAGAACGACACATCATCTGTTTCTCCGGTTCCGGCTATTTCATTTAAAAAAACTTTTAATATGTATTGATAGTGATAATTGTCAATTGTACTATTTGCAATATTGCTAAGAAAATAGGGGTTATAAACATTTCCTGAAGGAGAATTATGGTTTTTTTGACCCATTACTTCAATTACAGGTGGGCTTGTAACATCATTGCGAAACAGGGCAATTGAAAAGCTTGCAGAACCAGAACCTGCATCTATTATCTTATAATAATATCTGATATTTTTGATTTTAGCCCCCTCAGGAAGTCGTATTTGTGCATAAGCTTCACCATCATACCAGCCGCTTCCGGTTTCGTGTCTTATCCACATTGCTCTTTCATCGTGCCTAAGAACACTCCCATCTCCATATTTGACGTTAAAATCCAATGGATGTATTTGGTAATAATAAGTTTTTGGAGAATTGTAGGCGAAATCATCTTCAACCTTTATACTACCATCGCTATAAATATTACCTCCGGTTCTTAAAGTTTCATTTACTATCACATCTCCATTTATATGAAGCTTAGCTTCAGGAGAGTTTGTACTGATTCCTAATTTGCCGTTTACAGTTACGATATCTGAAGAAAAATCGCCACCAATTAGAGGCTTTGAAGTATTTGAATTATCTATGTACAGTTTGTTGTTTCCTTTCTCATTGTATCCGGCTTTGTTTCCAATAAAAACATTACCGGTTCCAGTGGCTTTATATCCTGCATTATATCCGATTGCCGTATTTCTAAATCCTATTTTGTTTTCAAATAAAGCTTTTTCTCCAATACCGGTATTTTGACTCCCAATAGAATTTGAATACAAAGCCGAAGCCCCGGTAGCGGTATTACTAACACCTGAAATATTTGATTTCATTGCATTATATCCAATTGCTATATTGCGATTTCCAACCGTATTTGCAAAAAGTGATTTTGAGCCAATAGCTATGTTTTTTATACTATAATTATAATTTGTTGAATTTGTCCCATTATTATATAATGCAGAATCTCCTATTGCGATAAGATTGCTTTTGACAGTATTTTTGTACAAGGCAGAATTACCTATCGCAATATTTTTACTACCGGTATCATTTGAATATAAGGTATTTATACCGATAGCGATATTATTTTCTCCTGATAAATTTTTATAAAGAGTATTATATCCAACTGCTGTATTTTTACTTGCGTTATTTGATAATAAAGCATTAACACCAATAGCAGTATTGTAATGTCCTGTTAAATTATTATTCAATGTTTTGAATCCCAATGCCGTATTGGAATAACCATCATTATTATTTTCCATAGAGCTTGAACCAATTGAAGTGTTTTCATAACCAATAGTATTAGTTCCAAGAGCTTTACTACCAATACCGATATTATCATATCCGGTGCTATTGCTTTCGAGTGATTGAGACCCAATAGCGATATTATTTGATGCTTGATGAGCTTGTAAAACATCTTTCCCATTATCTGCTAAAGCTAAAAAGCCAATAGCAATGTTATTATCACTATCATTATTTTTAAAGAGAGTTTTGTATCCAACTGCCACATTTCCAATACCTTTTGTGTTATTGAACAATGTTTTTTTTCCAATACCGATATTATATTTTGATAAACTATCATTCTTGCCTGCTGAATTACCAATATAAATTGAATTATCCTCATTACAGGATTTGGCATCTTTCAAATCATTGAGACCGATGTCGTTTTTTAAGGGAGAGAGGTCAACTGTTTGCGAATTTCCATTTTCAATACCGATAGTAAGCATTGAACCTTCTAATACTGACCCTGAAATATTTTGATTATCAGTTCCTGTTCCATCCTTTAACGAAGATAAATCTACTTGCTCGGAGTTACCGTTTTCTATACCAATTGTAAGTATTGAACCTTCTAATACCGAACCGGAGATATTTTGATTGTCTGTTCCGATACCGTCTTTCAACGAAGACAAATCTATTGTTTGGGATGAGCCATTTTCAATACCAATTGTTAGATTATCACCGGTCAAACTTACTCCTGATATACTTTGATTATCTGTTAAATCTCCAACAACTTTAAGAGGGTTTTCTTGAGTTCCGTTACCTTCTAAAGTATTATTTGAAATTACTGATTGTCTTCCCCAATCGTCTTTACTATCCGGAAGTTCAATTGTTCCTCCACCGTGAGAAAGAGAGATTTTATTATCATCAATTGTAAGTATTTGCAACTCATTTTCGGTAGAACCGTCGACCTCAACATCTATGTAGCCATTATTTTCTACAAATTCATCCACTTGTTCTTCCGTGAGTTGAGTATTGTCATCA
Source organism: Saprospiraceae bacterium (assembly GCA_027008645.1). GTDB lineage: Bacteria > Bacteroidota > Bacteroidia > Chitinophagales > Saprospiraceae > JADJGA01. The sequence goes on along the minus strand of JALVEE010000159.1, from coordinate 15,493 downwards.
CCATCCGAAAGACCTTGGGGAACATTGGTTAAATCATTGAAATCACCGCTAAAAACATTAGCTGCTTTGTCGGCGTATTTTGCATAAGGCACGGTTTTGAACGCAGTTGTACCAAAATGCACATATCCATCTCCGGTATCGATTTCAACTTTTAGAAACAATTCTTTTGACCAATCAATTTGAGAAAAATCACCCAATTCCGCATTTCCTTCACCAATATTGAGAATAATGATGCCGTTTCTATCTGTAAGTGCATTATGGTTCTCTCGATAAATTTCTGTAGTACCATTTTCGAGCAATGTAAATTGGACATCAACAGATTTATTTTCAAAGGCTACTCCATTGTCAGAAATGATAGCCTTGTAGTTGATTCCTTGTTGAGCATAACCAATTGAAGTTGCAAAAATAATTGCTAAAAATACAAAAAATGTTTTCATATCTGTTATTTTTGTTTGACTATTTTATATGTTTTATACTGCTTTTTATCACTATTTTTTATCAGAACAAAGTATATTCCATCAATAAAATTTTTCATATTTAATGTCAGCGTGTTTACGCGGTAATATTTTGTTTTTGAAATCATTTGACCAAAACTATTCGATATTGAAATTTCATAATCATCTTTTTCAGCAAAACTTATATTTAAAATGTCAACTGTTGGGTTAGGATAAACTTTTATATCATCAATGGAAGTGAAATTTTCCGTATTTACCGTTTTAAATATGTTAGGGCTTAAGAATCCTTCTGAAATATAAATATTGGATTTGTTTTTCTCTTGTACAACTGGCTCTCCAATTGAATAGATAATAGTTAAATTTTCATTTATGTTTATTGCACCTCCATTGTCAATGCTGCTTTTGTCAATATGTAATTGACCAAAACCGGATAATTGTGCAAACAAGAAAATAATAATGCTTATATTTTTCATTTATTTACTATTTTTTCTAAAGCTTCAATTCTTTTTGTCAAACTTTGAATAGCCTCATCCTTTGCATTGTTTTCTTCTTCAAGCCTTGTATTTTTTTCATCTAGTTCCTGTACGGCTTTTACCAGAGGAACTACGAAAATGGAGTATGAAAGACTATAATATCCGTGTTCGCCTGTAGGTTTTTTTACAGCACTAAAATCATATCCAACTTTATTAGCAGCAGATTCTACTTCTTGCGCGAGAAATCCACTTCGTTTGACGGTATTTATATCATATTTTCCCGGATAATCACTATCGTCAGTGATTCCCATAAGTTGATCCATTTTGTCTTTATCCAAATGGTATGTTACGGGTCGAAGAGATTTAATAAAATCAAGTCCGATTACATCTTCTTTTATATTGGTTTTCATTCTCATATCTGATGCAGGTGACCAAGGGACAGCTCCCCCTATCCAAGTTATACTGTTATTTCCTATTCTGGCTTTATTTGATCCTGCTGATGAGGTTTGATAACCGATTGCAATAGAATTGTTGAAATTCACCTCTCCGCTATTTGCTTTATATCCAATCGCAGTATTATTTGTTCCGGAAGTATTATTTTTCAAAGATTCAAAACCAATAGAAGTATTTTTACTACCGGAAGTAATCCCTACTAAAGCGGAATATCCAATAGCAGTATTGTGTTGACCTGTATTATTGCCAGGATTATTTGAGCCACGAAGTGCTGCATATCCAACTGCTGTATTATATGTAATTCTACCTACCTCTCGATTATCTGCATATTTCATAGCTTCATTACCTATAGCTACAGATCTATTATTTGCTTTATTAGAATTCAGCGTTTCGAACCCTAATGCAACATTAAGATCTCCCGTCGTATTACTATTTAAGGATGAACTACCAACTGTTGTGTTTCTTATTCCTGAAGTGTTATGTTCTAAAGCAATATTTCCAATTGATATGTTTTCAGAACCGGTAGTATTTTCGTGAAGTGAAGAGTTGCCGATTGATGTGTTTTTACTCCCGGATGTATTAACTTCGAGCGTCTCATAACCCAAACAAGTATTGTATCTCCCTGAGTTATTAACGGGTATTGCACTTCCAAATAACGCTCTATACCCGATAGCAGTATTGTAAGTTATTCTACCATTCAATCTATCGTCTGCCATTTTCATTGCCTCAAAGCCAATTGCTACAGAGCGTTTATTTCCCCTATTACTATCAAGAGAATGTGTACCACAAGCAGTATTATCTTTACCTTTTGTATTTTTACTCATCGTTCTATAGCCAATAGCAGTATTATCTTCTCCTGTTGTATTATTTTCAAGAGCTTCAAAACCCAATGCTATATTCCTTGCACCGGTTGTATTTTCTTTCAATGACCAATATCCATAAGCAGAATTGCTTAAACCGGATGAATTATTAAAAAGAGTTTGATATCCGACTGCTGTATTTTGATTTCCTGTGTTTATAGCAGGATTGTTTGAACCTCTCAAAGCTTCGTATCCAATGGCAACATTGTTGTTGTCGAATGCATTGCTTGTACTGTTTGCGTATAGCATAGCATTGTAGCCAATTGCAGTACAATTACTCCCGGCTACATTGCTATTTAAAGCATAGTTACCTATCCCCACATTTTTATTACCAATTGTGTTTGAATTTAAGGAATACACTCCGATTGCTGTATTTGATTCTCCCGATTTATTATTATATAAAGACTCAGAACCAATAGAAGTATTAAATCGACCTGTATTATCTGCAGGAGTATCTGATCCGCGAAGTGCACTATGCCCTATCGCTATATTATAGGCATCTCTCCCTGTGATTCTATCATCTGCATTTCTCATAGCATCATTTCCAATAGCTATCAGATAATTATTAGATACATTTTCCAGTAAAGCATTAAGTCCAATAGCGATATTTTTATTACCGGAAATATTTTGCATTAATGCCTGTCCGCCAATAACTGTATTGTGTTGTCCCGATTCATTTGAAACTAAAGAAGAAGCACCCACAGATGTATTAAATCCTCCGGTTGTATTGGAATAGAGTGCATGATCTCCAAGAGCACAATTTGAACTTCCAGAAGTATTTGCCGTTAATGAAAAATGTCCTAAAGATGAATTTCCCTCTCCATTAGTATTGCTTTTTAATGACATATATCCGATAGCCGTATTTTTTGTTCCGGTATTTTCTTCCGGGGCATTACTTCCTTCTAATGCACTATATCCAATTGCAGTATTGAAAGTATTTCTTCCAACTATGCGATCATCTGCATATCTCATAGCGTAGTTTCCTATCGCAACAGAACGACTATTTGCCTTATTTCTATTCAGTGCAAATTTACCTAATGCTGTGTTTTCACTACCTATAGTATTCTTCTTTAATGCTTCTACTCCAATGGCCATATTGTTACTACCGGCTGTATTTGCACTAATAGCTTCAAGCCCTATTCCTATGTTGTTATTGTTTGAACCATCATCATTCAAACCCGCATCTAAACCTAGAAATAAAGAAGAATAATTATCTGAACCGTCATTATCTGACTTAGCATCAAAAAGGTCATTTAGTTTTTTTACTCGATTTTCTTCATCAACCAATCTTACCCAAGCCACACCGTTATATAAATAAAATCCTTCCACTCCATTAGTTTGATATATCAATAATCCTGTTGCAGGTGCTGCAATATCAGACTTATCTGCTTTTGTCATTCTTGGAATAAGTAAACCTTTTGATTTTGATGATATTTCTAGCTTTGCAGACGCATCAGGTAAATTTGTTCCTATACCAACATTTTGAGCGTTTAATTTTATATATAAAAGTATAGAAATTAGAATTAATAGTACAACTTTCTTCATTTGAGGTTTATTTTATATTGAAATAATAGCACAAATGTAGCGAACACCCAATGCTCCGACAATACACGTTTAGCGTAGAAACTTTATTGATTAGTGAATGGTTGGTATCAATTCGATAAATGAAAATAATGGAGGTAACTATTGTCAAGTGGGCGCATTTCATTTTTTCGCGCTGCGGGTTGTTTCTCCTTTAGGAGTCAGAGGTAAAGAATTGGAAAAGCGAAATAATGAAATGCACCTTGTCAAGTCTTGCATATTATTTCATACCAAGCATTTGTTATTTCACCGCGTCAATAATAATTGGAATTTTAACAACGACTTTAGTACCTTGGGCGATACCATTATATTCCAAATCAAAAATATTTATGGAAGCTTCCATTCCATAAATTGTTTTGAAGAGTTTTAGCCTGTCATTTGTAATATTTATACCCAGAGAAGGATTGAGTTGATCTCCTTTTTTGTAATTTTGCGAAGCTTTACGACCAATACCATTATCTAGAATAGTGAAAATTATATACCCTTCGGATTTCTTAACATCTATCGTTAACTTGCCTATTTTTGAAGAAGGTAATATGCCGTGTAAAATCGCATTTTCGACAAAAGGTTGAAGGAGCATCGGTGGAACTTTATAAAGCTTGGGATCTATATCTTTAGGAAATGATATTACATAATCAAACTTTTGTTCAAATCGCATTTTTTCAAGTTCTATATATAGGCGTATTGACTCCAACTCTCCATATAATGTTGTAAGGTCTAAGCGCGATTCATTTAATGCTATTCTCAATAATTTTGCAAAATCACTTATGTATCTACTCGCTTTTTCTGTTTCATTCTCAATAACAAAAAGTTTTATAGTATTCAAACAGTTAAATACAAAATGGGGATTCATTTGAGACTTAAGTGCCATCATCTCAACATTTGCTAATTTCTTTTGAAATTCAACTTCTTTTTGAAATGCTAATTCCATTTTTCTGTTTCTTCTTTCAATGTATATGTAGATAGCCAAGGCAATAGTAATAATGGCAAGTAACATAAACCACCACGTTTTCCAAAAGGGAGGCAGTATGGTAATCTTTAGTTTCTTACTATAGACAGGCTTCTGACCTACTGTCGATTGTCTTACTTGCAGTTTGTATTTACCGGGATTGAGGTGAGAAAATTCTATGAAATTTCTATTTTCTAAGGATATCCATTCATCCCTTAAACCTTCAAGTTTATACTCAAAATATAATTCTTCAGGGCTAATAATCTCTTTTAAGCTAAATCCTATCGTTAAAAAATTTTGTTTATGGGTAAGGCTTATTTCCTCTAATTCGGAAATATGTTTGTTTTTATAATTATAATCTTTATTGAAAAGTTTTAAATAAGTGAAATCCAGTTTTGCATTTAGTGATGCATTAAACAAATCTTGTTTATTCCCCTTGGTTATACCATTGTACATCGCCACAAACATAGTATCTTTATCCTGAAAGTCGATATCGATTATCTCTTTAAAATCATATATACTTCCCCAAAGTCTAAATGTATTTTTTTCTGAATTATAATAAAAAATACCTTTTGAAGATGAACCCCATAAATTATCTAATGAATCAACCAGGTAGATATTAATATAATTTCCTATGGTCTCCGGAGGGCTAATTGTATGTACATTATATTTATTATCAGAGTCAATATTAACTTTCAAAATATTATTACCTTCTCCAACCCATAAATTATTTTTTGAATCTTGTAGAATAGAGTAGATGAAGTTAAAGGACCTTGAACTATCGATAATATTATAGAAATTGTTATCATTTTTATTAAAAAAGGATAAACTCTTTTCCGTACCTATCCATATTCTGCCCTGTTTGTCTTCAAAAAATACCGAAATCCAACTTGAGTGTTGCAATCCATCCTTTTCATCATAGATAAAATGCTCTTTTGTTTTGGTTTTTATCCTCAGTACTCCAGATTCCTTATACCCCAACCATATATTATCATCTCGATCAACTAAGGAACTTAAAGTTGATTTATTATAAAAATCTTGTTTTGTATTTAATGATTCAAGATTTATAAAAGGTATGATTTTATCGTTTTTCAATAAATATAAATCCCTGTTTTCTTGTATTATCAATCTATCGTGCGAATCTTTGAAAATACTGGAAATCCAGTTTTTAGCATTATCGTGTATAGGTTTATAGTTAATAAATTTTGACTTTTTAGAGACTAAATCTGTTATGATAATTTGAGGTTTGTTGTAAACACCTGTGTATAATAGATTTTTACTCTTATCATAATAGAAAGCTGTAATCTGCTTATGAACCGGAATTGATTTAAAAATATTGGATTTTCGAGTATTTACAAATAGTTTGTTTCTATTGAGAACATACCATTCTTGGTTTTTCGAATCAATAAAATATGTACTTAGGTATTTATTTGATAATCGAGTAAGAGAGTTGGTTTTCGGATTATACTCTTGAGTCCCATTACCAAAAAGGGATATAATATAATCACTGTTTTTTGTAATTTTGGCGAAAAGTACATTATTTCTGGTATGTGCTTTTGGAAAAGGCGATTCGAATTTATAGCTTTCCCATTTATCGTTTACCGTATCCAATTTGCAAATTCCTCCACCCCAAGTACCTAACATTAATCCACCGGGCATAAAATTGATATTTCTTATTTGATTTTCCAATCCGTTTAGATTCTTTTTATCAACAATTGTGTTTTTATCGCAATAGTATAATCTAAACTTTTTTGAGTCAACATTTAGTTTTAATAATCCATCCAATGTTCCAATCCATTCGATATTTTTACGTTTTTCATCCCTGTTATGACTAATAAATTCATCAATATTTCTTTTATCTCTTTCAAAAAATATTTCTGACGGTAAATAATGGTTAAATCTTGCTGTTTTATCGTTAAATTTACTGATCCCAGAGGTATGAGTTGCCACCCAAATATTGTTTTTATAGTCTTCGAAAATCAGATTTATTCTATCGTCTCCAATAGAAAAGTTGTCATTAGGGATATGATGATAATACTCAATGGAATCTCGTGAATCATTGATACAAATCAGTCCTTTTGAAAACGTACCAGCCCATATTCTGTTTTTTGAATCAATGAACAATGAAGTATAAAACGCATTTTTAAAATATGAGTTTGCTTTATCAAACTTCAAGAGTTTATTTCCGTCAAAAGTGTATAAGCCTTTATTCGTAGCCAACCATATAAATCCGGAATTATCTTCTGTTAATTCATATATTTTACCGATTCTTTCCGCTTGAATTGAGTGTATTTGGAATAATTTACTCTCTAAATTTTGACCATATATCAAAACATTTTGAAAAATAAAAGCAAGTATGATAATAATAATCCTCATATTTTCACAATAGGTTTATAATATCATCTTTTTTATTTCTTGCAATTCTGATCTTGTCACCATTTGACATTTCTAAATATCCGCCATCCGATTTGTAAAATTTTGTGACATAATCCAAATTTACAACATAGGAATTATGAGGTCTGTAAAACATTGGTTTTGGTAGTTTATTTTCAATGATTTTTAGAGTTTTTGAAATAAATCTACTTGTTCCGTCACTTAAATAAATATGCGTGTAATTATTGTCTGATTTGCAATAAATAATATCTTTTACTTTTAAAAATTCTATTCCTTTGTTAAATGGTATATTAATTCTGATATCATTAAATTCATTACTAGCTTTGATATTTTTAAGCATTTCTAACAATACGGTTTCTTCAGTTTGTTTTTGTTTTATTACCTTTTGTACTGCACTCTTTAAATCTTCGACATTTATTGGTTTTAATAAATAATTTGATGCATTGATTTTAAATGCTTCTATTGCATATTGATCATAAGCCGTAGTAAAAATAATATCAAAATTAATGATTTCTATTTTTTTCAATATCTGGAAGCCTGTCAATTTAGGCATTTGAATATCCAGAAATAATATATCAAATTCCGTTTTTTTAATAAGTTCAATAGCTTCGACAGGACTTTGTGTCGAACCGACAATCTCTATTTGAGGGCAGTATTTATTCAAAGTTATTTTTAATAATTTCAGCGCATTGAATTCATCATCTACTATTATTGCTTTAAGTTTCATCGCTATTAAAAGTTAGTTTATTTATAGGCAGACTAAAGGATAGTGAAAGAACAAGTGTATCAGCACAGAAGTAGTGCATTTTTGTAAGAAGCGAGGTCAGAGACACTCGCTTATCAGGATGTCGTATGAATATTGAAAAATTAAAATGGAATATATGCAACATTTTTGAGATAATTTGGTATTAAACACAAATGTACAATTATTTCTATAATTATTTAGCTTCGAGTAGCTTCCTGTTGATATTATTTAGTGAATGGTTGTTATGTTTTAGATTTAAATGGCAATTATTTGGTAATGCTTTATCATCCTATTGATATTAATATATTTTGTTGAATTTGTTTCCTTCCTGTAAATTCGTATTAGTACAATCCAATTAACTTCTTCCCTAATAAAAATAGCATTTAAACATTTGCTCTTTAAAATTCCGAATCTTAACAGATATGCAGTCATACCGCTTATTATCAGATGTTTATATTTTAATATTTAAAGATTGAGATTTCCATTCCACATTTTCATTAATCGTACCTCCTTGAATATGAATTTTCCAATTACCTGGAGACAATTCATCAAGGTTCAACTCAATAATATTTGATTGAAAATTAGTGAAAGGTATTTCGAAATTAGAAATTGGAATCATCTTATTTTCTGATATTGAAATTTGATTGCTATCAAATTTTTCTAGTATTAAGTATACAGGTTTATTGATGATTATACCATCTCCATAATTGAAAGCATCAATACAAAGATTTTCTAAGTCTCCATCTTTATAACAAACAGACAATTGAACGAATTCCCTGTTTTTGTTACCTGTTATAACAAACCATTCTTTTTTATTCGTAACGCTATAAAGAAAGAAACATAACTCATTTTTTATTCTTGAGGGGAGTTCCGTATTATTTAGTTCAATCAATTTATTAAATAATTCTTTATTTTTTAATTTTATTGTTGAAGAAAACTCTTTGTCAGAATCTCTTAAGAAAATTAGAGCTTGGACACGTTCACTTATTGAATTATCTGGATTTAACACAATTTTAATAAGAAAAGTAATAGAACTCTCTGAAACAAAAGATTTTTTACCGTAATCAAATAAAAAGGAGTCATCATTTTCATCTGAAATCAATATTTCTCGAAATAATTTTGCTGATTTCCAAGTATCTTTACTAATGCCAGCTTCAGTAATCCAACTAAAAACATCGCGATTTATTGTGCTCCAACCGCAATCGTCATTTTCATTCTCCCAAGTGCATTCTTGAGTTAAAGAATTTCTGTTTTTTTCAATCCATTGGAAAAGTTTTCTGTTTCTAAATTTATCATCTTTAATACTATGGATATTATGTATTTCATCAATTCTCTTTTTCACGTTTTTAATAATTGAAATTTGTTTTTCCCAAGTCCTTCCTTTAGCAATATTATAAAAATTGTATTTTAAAATAAGGTCATTATACCCTTCTCGATATATTTTTTTATTTTTAGTTAAAAAGTAAAAAGGCATTTCATAATCTTTATATATAAAAAGAACTAATTCATCAGCATCTTGTATTTTTATTAGTTCTTCATCTCCTTCTGAAATTGCCCATGATATTTTATTATTAATTATCTGAAGCTTGGGTCTGTAGAATCTATTTTGAATAGTATCAAAGTCTTGAGAATTATCTTTTATTGTAATCGTATCATAAAAATTGTGTTTAGAATCTATCTCTTTTACTGCAAAATAAAAGAGCTTATTCTCAGCTTTTATAAACTTAGCAATATAAATCACTTCTGAATTTTTTACTAAATCTGCAATAGTCACTGGTCCAAGAGCTTTGGTTGCTGATTTCCCACTTCTGAAACTAAATAATATCAGTAATAATAATATTAATCTAATATATTTTACTTTCAAGTTCTGCAAAGTTTTGATATATTTAAAAGTTCTATTTTTCAATGTTTTTGTTTACAAAAAAAAATCTAATGCCTTACCTTATACGCAGAACAAAAATATATTTTCATTCCACTTTCCTTTTCTCCAAAACGAAATAATTATGTGTTTTGTGATATTTTAGCCGGTATTTCCCACAAGGTTGTTTTGCAACACAATGCAATTCTGTTAGCTATGGGCTTTAACCCGAATATCTACCAGAGCATATTCTACTTTAACACTTTGTATTACAGCTGATTTAACCATTTTTACGGATGGAAAATGTCGAATGTAGTTTACATGATACTTCAATAACCAAAACTGAAAAGTATCATTTTACCTTGGTCAATTTTCCAAAATGGATAGTATTATTTTCATCTTTAATAGCTACCAAATACAATCCGGTTTTTAAATTACTAATTTGATATTTACCATTGACGGATTCTAAATCAAAGCTTTGGCCCTTCATATTAATTACTTTCAAAGATTTAATATCAGAATATCCTTTTATCTTAAAATAATCTTTTGCAGGATTAGGAAATACAGGGTTATACTTATCATTATTTTGCACTAAATCATCATTAGTATTTACCAAGTCACTATCATAGCTAAAAAAATAACCTGCTTGCAAATCATAAATTTCATCCTGAGTTTGAGTTTGAATAGTAGTAAAAATATTACCCAAATCATTAAATTTAATTGTTATGTTGTACTCACGTGCGCCAAAATCTCTGCTTTCTAATCGATTGATATTTCCAAGAGTGTCCATTTTTAACCACAATATATCACTATTCGAAATTGTGTCCGAAGGATACCAACTTCCTGAAATATAAATATCATCACCCTTAGCTTTTACATCATTAAATTCAAAAATATATTCATCCTCAAAAAATTCATTCTCATCAAGGTAATTGAGGTCTGAATCATACCTTATTATCCTTCCAAATGGTAAAATGTCAAATCCGTTTTCTTTTTCTTCAATTCTATATCCATCACATGCCATTATAATTTTATCCTTTTCATTATTATAACTAATATTCATTGTATATATACCTTCCCTTTTTGTATCATACAAAGCATATTTCAATTGATTGAAATCAGTATTTGTTTTAATAATTTCAAAATTTTTATCTGAATTCATAAAGTAAAAATAGTATTCTCCCGATTTCCCGGGTAATATTTTGGTAGCTGCCGTAGTTTCATAAAATGAATCAAATAATAATTTTTCTTGTTTAAGAATTTGACCTGATGGATTTAGTTCAACCACAAAATTTTCATATTGTTTATATTTGTAGGATGCACCGGTTAATAATAGATTTCCATTACTCAAAACAATACCATTATTAAATTCTGAATATCTATAATAACTGTCAAACGCGGGATAAATCTGTCTCCATAATTCCTTCCCTTCGTTATTTACTGCTAAAATAAACGGTAAATATTTAAATCCACCATAATTCTCCGGGTTATTTGGACCAAGAGTACCTACAAAAAACAGTTCACCATTTTTACCTCCTAATAAACTTCTGAAATAATAATTTCCTTCTTTAAATACATAACTTTTTTGCCACATTAATTTTTGATTTCCATTGGTTTTATTAAGAACTAATTGCTGCGGGCTACCAAACTCATAAGCATTATAAGCGAGAAAATTTGATCCGTCCGCAGACAGGAAAATATCTTCCATAAAATCATGACTATTCCCTTTGCCAAAAAGATAACCATTCTCAATAATAGTAAAAGGAGATATCGTATCTATAATCAATGAATCTCTTAAATTGTAAAAACCGGGTGATAGGATATAATTATTACCATTAGATTTTATTGTGGCATTTATTGAGCAAAAGTTTATGTTGTTAACTACCTCTTTTTTGTTTATTTTAAATCTAAAATACAAATTTTCTCCAGCATCAATTTTTTCATTTCCGTTTTTTAAAATAATAGTATTTTCCTTAAGTACCGGATCAATTAATTGATGAGAACTCATTGTTTTTTTGAAACTACCGGGATCAAAATAACTATCCGGTACAATTTCTATTGTAAAATCTGTTAAAGGATATTCGGATTCATTTTTAAACATTAAAGCAAATTCAAACTGCTCTTTATCAGTTCCAAATACATGATAGTATCCCAGCCCTCTTGGGATTTCAAATATTCTGTTTTTTGAACTAAAATCCCTGATTTCCATACAACTTGAAGATCTCCATGGATCTGTATTTGAACCAATGAACATTCTTTTAAATCCCTTTGAAAAATTGCCATTTGACTGACTACCGCAACCTTCAATTGATATTACTTCTTTGGAATTTAACGGGTTTTCTTTATTTTCTTCTGCTATTAGAGAAATAGTATTTCCCATAGGTGCATATTGAAAATTTACAGATTCATTATGTTTTAATAATATTGACCCTGATTCAAATTCAAAACCATTATTAAATATGGAATAGTTGGTTTGCTCTGCCATATCTGCTCCATTATTTCTGATCTCAATATTCAAATTATCTCCATTACAATTGGAAATCAATTCAAGGTTTGAACCGGCGTAATTACTTATATCATCATTACAACTTACCTTTGGATATACTTCAACTTCAAAACAATTAACAGAAAACAAATCAAGATCACATGGGACATCGAAATCTATTTCAATCAGTTTTGATTCCTGTCCACCAAGAGAATTCAAATCAAATATTAATTGATTACCAATAGATTCAAATCCATAAGACGAACTCACAACACTTAAATCCTTGTTGTATTTTAATATTACCTTGGGATTATCCATTTTGATATTGCTATTATTTCTGCACTCTATATAAATTTTATTTGTTTCACATCTTATCAGTTCTCCTTGATTTATATCGACACTTATATCCTGACAGTCTTTATATTTGAGTAAATACCCGATATTAACTACTTCTCCTTCATAAGTGATATCGAATGTATTTTGTTCAGAACAAAATTGAAGATTATCATCTATTCTACAATGTATATCATGAGTACCAATAGGCAAATCTACTTCCAAAATTCCATTTTCATCTGTAAAATATGATTTGCCATCAACTTTTACGCTCAAATTCTTTGCTGATTTAGTATTGCCATCGTCTATACAGTCTCTGTCTTTATCAATACGAGCAGAAAAATTTAATGTACTATTAAACAATTTCCCATCTATTGTCATCTTTCCAAGTAATGGTTTTGAAACCTCATCCGGTCTATAAATATTTGAATTCGTTCCTGCAAAATATAATGTATCCGCATCTACATCAAGAGTAAAAAGAACACCATCAGTAATTATCTTTTGCCAAACAATACTGCCATCATTCTTTCTCCTTTCTACATTGCAATAAAATTCATGATTATTATTTTGATATGTACCGGCAATTAAATAATCTCCATTTTCAAGTATTTTCAAATGATGAGGATGACTGCCCTCATCTATATTGTAGGTATAATTTTTAGAAAGCAAAGCACCCGATGAATTATATTTCAAAATCGCACTTTTGCCATAAGAATTTGCAGGATACACAATAACAATATTACCATTTTCATCTCTTTGTGAATTAAATTCTCTTGGCAACTCATACCTCAAATAACTTTCAAAATATCCTAAATCTTCAGAATTCCACCATAAGATATCACCTTCTACCTGTTTTATACCATAAATATATATTCCTTCAAAACCTGCACCTACAGTTGAAGCATCTGAAACCAAAATCAATTCATCTTGATTAACATAAATTGATATTACACTACTATTGGATGAAATTTGATATTTCTTCTCCCAAAGCAAATTGCCACTGTAATCCAAATATGCTATATATGACTTGGATGATGAACCTGCCTGATCAGAGTTTCCGCCTACATAAATTCCTTCGGGTGTAGGATTGATTGTTGAAATAAAACCTTCATCAAATGATTTTTCCCATTTTATATTACCTTCAAGGTTACATCTGACAATTTTACCGTAAAATCGATAATCTCCTTTGGTAAAACCTCCAATGTATAAAGAATTATTGTAATATTCCAAACTCAACCCGGTACCCTCAATTATCGATTTAGACCATATAATATTTCCATTTCTGTCAATTTTTACTAAATAAGCTTTTTCGGCTCCATCATATTGTTTAATATTTTTATTTACCAATCCGTAAATGGAACCATCTATAAATTTAATGTCTTTATAGGTAGAAATGCCATTAAAATCACTATAACTATTAATCCAGCGCTGAGAAAAGCAATCATCAGGAAAGTTAATAAATAATAAAATGACTAAAGTGAAAAACACGTAAAATTGTTTCATATTAATGAATTTTATTAAATAATAGAAATAACGGAGTGCTAATATAATGTAAACGTACTAATTATCAATATTGTACAGCTATTAATCACATTTTTAGCAAATTTTCGTTATAATTGTAAAGTTTTTTATTCTATCATTGATATTTTGTAACTACTCAGGTAGAATCATTTTGATTGAAAAAACAATCCGATTAATAATACGGGTTAAGTTATCTTGTTATACTAAAATTTTAAATAGATGAAACGAACATGAATTTTTTTAATCGTAAAATACACACAAGTGAATGATTAAAATAAATTCATGAGAGTTCCTGAATGTATTCAAATTTTTATTAATTTTTTACAAAATAAAAATTTAAAACAGATGAAAAAAATATCCCTTTTTACGCTTGTATTCCTTTCTATTCTTAATTTTAATTTTAGTCAGGATTTTTGGAAATCTTTAGATAGCCCCAATGGAGTAGAGATAAATCAAATAGGAATTGACTTATTTGGCAATTATTATATTGCTGTTCAAGGAAAGCATCAGATTTTCAGGTCTGTTGATAATTGTCAGACCTGGGAAAGTTTTGATGAAGGTTTGGCAGAAACGTATATTTTAGGAAAAAAGTTTGTCAATGCACCGGATAGTTCATTATATCTCCTTACGAGTAGAGATGTTTTTGTCTTAAGACCTCATTATAATAGATGGAAAAAAATAAATTTAAATGAATATGAATATGGATTTAATGATATTTCTGTCAATCCTCAGGGTGATATTTATATTGTAGGTAGTTTAAAAATATACAGGTCTACCAATAATGGAGCATCATTTCGTCCAATAAATATTGTTCCGGCTTTTAATTCTCAAATTTGTGCTAATGGTAAGGGTAAGAACTTTGTGATTTCAGAAGATGAGAACCATGAAGATGTTGTATATATTTTCAACGATGATGGATCGGTTTATGAAAAAAAATCATTTCCAACAGATATGCCCTGGGCAGATGGTATTTTATACGATAGTATAGAAAATAGATTATTCATTTATGGTTGGCATGATGGATATTTTTCTGACGACGATGGCTTGACTTGGACTAAATTGCAAATAGGAGAACAGCATAATAGTATTTATTATTTAACAATGTCTCCTGCCGGTGACTTATTTTGTGATTGTTGGAAAGGAATTTTTAAATCAATTGATTCCGGTAATACTTGGAGTAAAATAAATAATGCAGAAAACTTTTTCTCAAGTGGAATTTTATCTCTTGTATTTATAAATGCCGAAGAAATATTTGTATTGCCTAAATATTGGGGAAGTAATTTGACTTTTGAACTTGGATTAACTGATACTAATTTTGAAGATTTTCAAAAAATTACTACAGGGATAAAGCAGGCACGAATTAATGAGATATCAAAAGATAAAAAT
>JALVEE010000158.1 GCA_027008645.1 Saprospiraceae bacterium | reverse complement strand
CCGAATGGAATTTTAAATTAATATCATAAAAATAGTATCTTCTTGAACCCGAGTTATCATTTTCTTTTTTTGTTTTAGATGCAAAATAATCAATTAAAGGATCTATATGACTGCGTCTGGCAGCCAGAAAAATGCTGCTTTTATCCTTTATTATTGGAGTTTCAACCGATACATTTGTTGCAATAGTGCTCATTGAGAATGTATAATTTGAATGTTCGGTGTTTCCTTCTTTGGTTCTGATGTCTAAGACAGATGATAACCTCCCTCCGTATTTTGCCTTAAATCCTCCGTTATAAAATTTTATTGATCTGATAGCATCAGGGTTGAATATTGAGAATATACCAAATGCATGGGAAGGATAAAAAATCGGAGCATCGTCCAAAAGTATAATATTCTGATCTGCATTTCCTCCTCTTACATTTAGTCCTCCCAATCCATCAGCATTACTTTGAATACCCGGAACAGTTTGTAAATAATGAATAACATCCGGTTCTCCCCCGTTACTTACTATTCCGTCTATATCGTTTATGTAAATATTTTTTACTGATTTTTCTGAAATAATCGTATTCGAATCATTGTCGTAAATAATTATTTCATTCATTGTGTTTCTGAGTTCAAGTCCTATTTCAAGAAACATATCTTTTTTACAATCAATACTTAAGTCAGATGATTTGTATCCAATATAAGACACGCTTATCCTGTGTTTACCCACAGGAACTTTTAAACTAAAGAAACCATAGTTATTTGCAATAACTCCACGTCCGGAAGTACGGTCAAATATCGTGGCTCCTATTAGTTTTTCCTTGCTTGATTTGTCCAAAATATAACCTGAAATGCTTACTTCTTTTGTTTTTTCAGGATATAAAATTAAATTTTTGTTTTTATATTTAAATGAAACAGCTGTACCATTCAAAATATCTTTTAAAATAGTATTAAAATCGACGTTTTGATAATTTCGTGTTATAGTTTTATTCTCTTTATTAAACAATTTACTGTTGAATCCAATTGGAATATGTGCAACTTCACTCAATTTGAGCAATGCATCACTTACGTGAATATCTTTAAACCGGATAGTTACATCAACAGATTCAGCACGGTTTTGAGCTGATAAAAAAACTGAAAAAAAGATAAGTGAAAAAATATATGCAATTCTAAAATCTATTGACATAAACCACCTGTTAGTTTGTATTTTGATGCTGACAATTTCTGTACTTTAAAACCGTAGATATCCGATAAATATTGTAGTACTTCATCGATATTCTTGTTCTCAAATCTACCGGAAAAAACACAATTTGCAAGTTGTTTATTATCAAAAACAATGTTTACCTTATATTGTTTTTCAATGGTTTTTATTACTTCTAAAAATAATTTTTCTTTAAAAAGAAGGACAGATGATTTCCATGCAAATGAATTTTCATCATACTTAGTCTTTGTAAAAGAATGATTAGTTTCGTTAAAAATCGCTGCTTCGCCCTTAACAAGAATAATTTTATCATCAGATATTTTGGAGGAAAACAATACTTTTCCCGTCTTTAGGTCAACTTTTGTTTCTTTTATCGATCTATTGATTTTGACATTGAAAGAAGTACCCAAAACTTTTATTTCCGTTTGGATTGCATCAATTATAAATGGAGCTTTTTTATTCTTTTTTACTTGAAAAAATATCTCTCCTGACATAGATACTTTTCGTTCTTTGGATGCAAATTTCTCAGGATACTTTATTTCACTATTTGCATTTAGCCAAATTTCACTTCCATCAGGGAGAATTATATGTTTTATTTCATTTTGAACTGTCGAAACCGTGATTTGTCTTGAAGCCGAAGTATTATACAGCCATAATGCGGCAGAAATGATTATCAGTAATGAAGCTGCAATACCTTGCCAAAGCTTGAATTTAATTATTTTGCCTTGGGAATTTCTTTTTGATTGTTCAGATTTCTTTATTCTTTCTTTTAGTTTTAAAAAATCTGCTTTCACATCAATTTCAATATCGGGATTATAGTTTTCACTCAAATTCCATTGCTGTTCGATTTCATTGTATAATTGAGTATTGCGTTCAGATTCGTGCAACCAGTTATCCAATTGTTTGCTTTCAATCTCCGTGATTTCTCCTTTGATTTTTTTATAAATAAGTGTAATGTAAAAATCTTGACCCATATAATTTTATTTATCTATAATCAATTTTAAACAAGACGAAAGTTTCGTTATATTCCCCTATTAGTATTTTAATATCCTTCATAACCCAAATATTTTCATAATAAATAACAGTAACAATTCGGCGGTATAAATATGCTTTCTCATTATTTTTAAAGCTTTTGTGATTTGATTTTCTATTGTTTTCACAGAAATATCCAGTTGAGATGCGATTTCCTTGTGACTTAGATTTTCAAATCTGCTAAGACAAAAAATAGTTCGGCATCTATCCGGAAGAGAATCTATGGCTTTGTTAATTTTTTCCTGAAGTTCATTTGCCTCAATATTCTCCATTATATTTGAAGACTCTTGAGGGTGATCAATATCCGTGATTTCTTCCGTCCAGCCACCCTTTCTCTTTTTCTTCCTTATAACATCTATTGATTTATTATAAACAGCCCTGCGCAAATATGATTTTATATCAATAATTTCCCACGAACTTCTTTTTTCCCAAAGATGAAAAAATACATCCTGAACAATATCTTTTGCCATAAAATCATCGTGTAATATTTTATAAGCGGTTACGACAAGATATTTATAATACTTATTGAAGAAATATTCCAGAGCAAGTTCATCACCTCTTTTAAGCTTTTGAATATACAATTGCTCTTCTTCTTTATTGATGATATGACTCTTATTCAGTTTCACGTGTCAGCAAAGATATAAAATTGATATGTTTAACACGATTTATTCTACACTTTAATTGCTAATTTTTATTTTGACGTACCGGCAATGAAAAATTAGTTTTTTAATGATTTTGTAGGATATTCAATCATTGAAAATCATTTGGGATATTTTTTAGTAGCCTCTAAATGCGTTAAATTGATACAACTCCTAAAGGAGTTGAATGTAAATCATTGATTAAAACAAATGGAATTTTATTAGATTTGTTGAACACTTATCAGCGTTCATTTCCCCTCTTTCATATACCCCGTATTCCATACGGGGCTATTCATAT
>JALVEE010000157.1 GCA_027008645.1 Saprospiraceae bacterium | reverse complement strand
CTGCATCCATCTCAGTATCATATCTATCATCATCGCTTAAGACATCAAAAAAATCTGTTTCTCCAATATTGTCAACATCACTATCAGTATCTTCTGTAGCGGTCGGCTCATCTTTATACGTAAATTCACTAAAACCTCCAAGATCAAAAGTCAATTTATAATTTCCCGGGGGGACATCTGTGAAACTATAATTACCACCTGCATCAGTATTTGTAAAAAAAGGTCCATATGCAGCACCCGTGCCATCTGTACCCTCTATTTTTACTTGAAAACCAGCTCCTACATTAGGTTCACCTGCATCCTGAATACCATTAGCATTTTGGTCTTCCCACATATAGTCACCGATGGTTGACTCTATGTAAAATCCGGCATCGAAATCCATATCATCCATGCCGGCAGTCACCGTAAAAATATCCGTGGTCTGTGCTCCATTAGCTCCGGTCACATCGCTATCAATATCGTCATTTGCATTAGCATTAATATCAGGATATGTTGGAATATAATTAGGATCAATATCTGTAACTAAAAACTCCAGATAATAATCACCCGGAGCGATATCTTCAAAAGAATATTTTCCAATAGGGGCAACCAATGAAGTGGTAGTATTTGCTATTAAAACACCTGTATTGTCATATAAATTGACAACTACTCCTCCAATTCCAAAATCACCGGCATCTTTAATACCGTTACCATTATTGTCAGACCAAACTTCATCTCCAATACGAGGAGCTGCCGGTGGACCGAAAACATTGATTTTCCTAAGTAAACTATTATGATTAAATCCGGTCAAAGTTAATAATATAAGGAAGGTTCCAATTACAGTAATTGTTAAATAAGAAAATTTTCTTATAAAATCACGTTTAATAAGACTAAAAAATGTAAGCATTTTTTTCATAATTTGAAATAGTTAATCTCTTTAAATTGCTTTTATCATTTTCAACTTTAGATAACTAATCCAAAGCCAAAAAAAACAATTTAATGGCAAATTTAAAAAATAAAAATAAATGGGAGCATAAAATGAGTATAACCTCGTGTTTTATCTATGGCAAAGGTATGAATAATTTATTATAATAAAAAATAATTTATTGATAAATTTACAAAAACTTAAAAATAAAATCAATATACCTCAATATTTAAAAAATAATATGATTATTAATACCTGTTTAAAAAAATTAAATTTTATTAGTTGGCAATTTTTTATAGAATTCAGAATATAATCATGATTTTTTAACATTAATATAAATCATGAGTGAAATACAAGTGACGAAATGGTAATTGTTATAATTCTACACAAAATCAATATTTACATCATCCTTATTTATGACGAAAAAATTATTGGGCACATAACGAATTTAGAAAAAAAACTATTTATTTAACAACGTGTGATATTATCACTAAAAATATTTTATTAAAAAACAAAAAGCGCAATCGTTTGTGTTAATTATCATAATTTAAACAGAGTTATTATTCAATTTTATTTAAATCGTCAATACTTATATTAACCATTATAATATTTGGATATATTATATTAAAAGGAATAAAATATCTCATATTATTTATATGTAAATATAATATATTTACTTAAACATAGATGAAATAAGTTTGTATTTAGCTAGAAACTTTTCAAAAATGGAAAAAAATCAATAAAATTGTGAAAAGGTTTGTTTTTATGTTGAAAAAATAGTATTATTGCATTGCAGATATGCTAAATATGCTGAATTTAACTATAAATACCAACCAATGAAAAGATTTAGAATTTTTGTTGTTTTTATTCTGTTTTCATTCGTGATTCCTGTATCTGTCTATTCACAGAATTCTAAATTATATGGAGTTATTAAAGATGGTGCAAATAATGATCCTCTAATCGGAGCATTTGTAATTCTTGATGGAACTTCATTGGGTGTACCTACAGACATTGATGGAAGATATACCATTAATAATATTCCTGCAGGAAAATATGTGCTTAAGATATCCTATATTGGCTATGATGATAAAGTTTTGAATGTAGAATTTAAAAAAGCCGAAAAAAAAGAATTGAATGTCAAATTGAATTATAGTGGAGTTGTTCTGGGAGCGGTTAAAGTTACCGCTCAAGCAAAAGGTCAAATAAGTGCAATAAACAATCAGTTGAATTCAAAATCAATCAAAAATGTTATTTCAGCCGAAAGGATGCAGGAATTACCGGATGCTAATGCAGCCGAGACAATTAGCAGGTTGCCCGGAGTATCAGTGCAGAGAGTTGGAGGAGAAGGAAATAAAGTAGTTGTTAGAGGATTATCACCCAAATATACTAAGGTGATGATTGAGGGAGTGTCTCTTGCATCAAGTGGTGCTGACAGGAGCTCCGATATAAGTATTGTTTCACCGTACTCTTTGGATGGTATCGAATTGATGAAAGCTGTTACTGCAGATAAAGATGCTGATTTTATTGGGGGCTCTATTAATTTTAAGTTGCGCTCTGCCGACCCCGGATTAAAAGTAAATCTGATAGCACAGGGTGGTTATAATGAGATCAAATCAACATATTCTGATTATATGGTTGTAGGGAGTGTAAGTAATCGGTTTTTTAAAGACAAACTTGGTGTTTATCTGCAAGGGAATAGTGAAAATAGAAATAGAAGTTCCAATGAACAATCAGCCGGTTATATTGTGAGGGAACTGCCAAAGCTAAATGAGGTTCATACTGAATTTTTAAGACTCTCGGATGTAATAAGGTATGTTAAACGTTCCGGAGCAACAGTTGTTTTAGATTATAAGCTGAAAGATGGTATTTTACAATTTAAGAATTTTTATAGCAACGGAAATACTAAGATAAATAGATATCACGAATCATATGACCTTAGAAGTTCAAATAGATTGCATAGTTATGAGACAAGAAAAGAAGAATATGATGTCAAATCATTTAGTAGTTTTTTGAATTATGAGCAGTCATTTGGTTCTTTTAAAATAAATGCTAAATTATCCAATTCAAGTTCCAAAAGAGATGTACCTACTAATTTTGGTTTCCAATTTGAACAGCCCAATGCAATTAGGTCTGAAGTATTAAACAAGGTATTGCCTCCCAATGAATTGATAAATTATACCAATATAAATGATTCAATAAATTATCTTCAAAACATCTACGAAGCTTCAAGCAATACCATTGAAGTTCAAAAATCTGCATCTATAGATTTGAAATATGATTTTGCAATTAGTAAAAAGATTAACGGTAATATTAAAATCGGGGGTAAATACAGGTTCAAGGACAGGTCATTTGATAAAACGGTTAATACCGGCAGGTTCGGGCTGAATAGCGGTCAAGGTGCAAAGGATGCAATTTTACGAGCTTATCCCGATATGCAGGATATAGCACCAATTGGGAGTATAAATTTGCCATTTATTTTGTTTAGGAATACAGGTTTTGACCATAAGAATTTTTTGAACGGCGAATACCATATGGGCGATGTTGCTGACGTGGATTTGATGACAAATGTTTTGGAAATAGTGAAAGAAAATGTTTTGGAAGACGAATGGCAAACATATGGAAATAACGCGTATTATTCAAAACGGGAAGATTATTCCGGAAATGAATATTTGAAAGCTGCTTATGCGATGAGTGAGATCAACTTGGGGACTAAAATAAAATTTATACCCGGGGTGAGATTTGAAAGTAATAAAACAGTTTATACTGCTCCTAAAGGAGATGCTACAAAAACAACATTCAAAGAATTGGAATATGCTCATGTGGACACATCTGTTACGAGAGAAAACAGCTTCCTGCTTCCGATGATTCACTTGAAGTATAGTCCTTTTGAATGGTTCAATGCTAGATTGGCTTATACGCAAACTTTATCCAGACCAAGTTATTATCAATTCACTCCAAGAATCGACATTCTTCAATCCGTGGTAATTTTTAATAACTCTAAACTTAAACCTGAATTTTCTGAAAATTGGGATTTGTATCTGACTTTTCATTCCAATAAACTCGGGTTATTCACAATTGGTGGTTTTACGAAGAAAATAAAAAATATGATATTTGGGCTAAATCGTAGAGTTATTCTTGAACCCTCAAAGTATGAACTACCGGATGAAGTTTGGAAGCGTGATATTTATACACAAGCAAATAATATTCATGATGCTTATGTTAAGGGGGTGGAACTTGATTGGCAAACCAATTTTTGGTATTTGCCCGGAGTGTTAAAAGGATTGGTATTAAATATAAATTATACTCATATCTATTCGGAGGCTAAATATCCAAGAACCGTTGTAGAAAAGAAAACAGATCCTGAAACATTTGAGACAACATATAAAAATATTGATTCCTATATTGTAGGACAGTTAGTACAACAACCTGATGACATATTCAATATTCAGTTGGGATATGATTACAAAGGATTTTCAGCAAGAATTTCAACTTTATATCAGTCTAGGATATTTAAAGGCTCCAATTTTTATAAAGAATTAGTACAATACACTGACGCTTACAATAGATGGGATATTTCATTGAAACAGAAATTGCCATGGTATAAACTGCAAATATTTTGTAATATCAACAACTTAACAGGTGCTGCGGATAGGGATTTAATAGCTGGAAAACCTTGGAATTCGAGAATACAGCATTATGGAACAACTGTGGATTTGGGACTTAGAATTGAACTTTAATTTATTATCACTAAATAAAAAAAACAGTCTTATGAGAAATCTTTATAATTTTAAAATACTATTTTTAATTATCATTGGGATATTCCAGATTAGTAATATTTTGGCACAAGACACTTTGGATGTTGCTCCCCTCAATGATGAAGGAGAGTTTAATCTGGTTCCAACTATTTGGGGAGATACGGTAGATGGAGGAGCCAGGAAAAATCTAAATAGAGTTTATAGGCTCCAAAGAGGAGGAATTTATGTTATGGATCAAACTATTTACGCTAATTATCCTATTAGATTTGTTGCTGACAATAAAGACAAAAGTAAAAGACCACCTATTTTGATAAGAGGATCTTATTCAACAGGTGCAAATATCAAGACTTTTTTTACTTTTTCTAAAGATGGATTAGCGCATAGTTTTAAAGGTATTATTTTTAATGGAGTTGATTTAGATGGCAACTATTTTAATGAATGGAACAGAGGATTAAAAATAGCAGGAAACGATATTTCCTTGACGATAGAAGATTGTATAATGAATGCCTGGGCAGGGTTGTTTTTGGAAGTGACCGGTGATGATGCTTCAGTTTATATTAGAGATAGTAAGTGGAGAAATGGAGTTAGCGCCCAAGCACCACCATGGGGTGCTCAACAAAATGTCGTCTTTTCTTTGCATGTGGATACGATTGTGATGACTAATAATACAGCATTTAATACAGGAGGTTTTATAATGGATTTTGAAAAAGGGGCTGTCGCAAATTATATTCTCGTAGAGCACAACACATTTTATACAGGATTAATCGATATGCTTAGAATGCGAGATATGTCCAATGCTAAATTCAGAAGTAATTTGTACTATTGTACTCATGCATATGGTCAATCGGAAAGTGAGAGGAAAAGTAATTGGTTTGATAGGGATCAGGAGTATCTTTCTATGTTTTCAATCGACACGACAGATGTTAATTTGCTTAATTCGATTGGATTAACAGAGGCGGATAAAAATGTTGTAGTTTCAAATAATACATATTTTTCACCTCAAGTATTAAAAGATTGGTGGGCATCAGTCTCCGGCTTGAATACTCCGGTTTGGATGAATGGCAGGACAAAGGCAATGTTTGATGATGATTCTTCTTATCCGAAACTAAATGTATTTGACAATAATGAGACTAATCCTAATTTTGTCGATACCGATATGGATGCTTGGATAGTTGGAGAAGTAGTTGAATATTGTAAAAATGTAAGAAACCATAGTGCGATAACAGATAGAAACTACGATAGACATACCGGACTTACAAATTTGAGAATGTTACCTTGGCCACTTCCTGAATCATTGGTATATACCAATGCAGATATGCTTGTTGGCGGACATGATGGATTACCTGTTGGAGACCTCAATTGGTATCCTGAGAAACGTGCCCTTTACAATGAAAATGGAGTAAATACACATGATTTTCCGGGAAATAATCAGTTAGTTAGCAGTTTCCCCAATCCTGTAAAAGACATTGTAGAATTTGACTTTACTATACTTTCTAAATCTAATGTCAGCTTGGAACTTTTCAATATAAATGGCGAAAGAGTAATGTCACTAATCAATGAGAGTTTAGTCAGGGGAGATTATAAGAAAGAATATGATTTGAGTAATTTAAACAAGGGTATTTATTTTTATAAGTTGAGAATAGGTAATAAATCACAAACCCAAAAGCTTATTATACTTTAAAATTTTATTATAAATAAGAATTAAATTTGATTTTTTTAACATTAAAATATTAAACATGAAAAAACTATTACAAATGAGATTGAACTTTTTAGTTTTTCTGTTATTTTCCTTTGGGATTGTTCTAAACGGCCAAACCGTGGTTAAGCACTATACTGAGGATTTTAACGGAGAAGTTGACACTGCCTTTTGGGCATACAATTGGGCTGCCGCAGGACTAATCACCGGCGATAGAGATGGAAATACATTTAAGTATGAGACTAATGAATTAAACAATTATTTTCTGGGTGTAATATTGCAATTTGTTAATGAAGGAACTGTAATTGATTTGTCAGATAATCCCTTTATTTCTTTCAAAGCAAAAGCAGAAAACACTACTATTGATACTGCAGTAGTTGATTCTATTCCAATAGGAATGGATTTAATCGGAATGGATGGCAAAAATATTGGTTTGTTTTACACCAAAGCTGTTATTGCCAGCAATGGTGAATGGCAGGAATGCACATTTGACTTTTCGTCAATTGCTGATAAACCCGGCATGGATAGTATAGCTAAAATCAGATTTAATCCGGGTAAAGATAGAAATGATGGTTATGTATTCTATTCAGGAACAGTGTGGATTGACGATGTGGAAATTGGCGTTGAGAAAGAAGTCCCTCCAACAGAATTGACAAGTTATTACGAGGACTTTAATGAACCTATAGATTTTGATTTATGGTTACCAAATAGAGGGGTACATCCCGACAGTACACCTATATTTACATTAAAACAAGAGAATGGAGCATTGACTTACGGAGTGAATCAAAATGCATTTTATGACGGGCAATTCTTCAATTTCACAAAGCATGAAAATGTGATATTTGATTTAACGGAAAATGGATATATGTCAGTAAGATTGAAAGTAGAGCCGGGAGCAACATATAATGGGGCTACAGTTGATCAAGTATTATTTTTAGCTTCACCATGGGGTAAAGACAGTACCGGAGTTTTGGTTAGAGAAGTGGATTCACCTAAGTTTCAAGTTCCGGCAGATGGCAAATGGCATGATTATACATTTGATTTTGCTGCAAATATCGGAAGACCAATATATGATGGCACAATTCCTCCGGGAGACTTGAGCGCAATAGAAGCGATATTGCTTGAAACGGTAGCGTGGCCTGATAAATATACATTGACATTTTCAATGGATGATTTTAAATTAGGAGATGCGGCAGTACCACCAACAGTACTTACAAGTTATTATGAAGACTTTAATGAGCCTATAGATTTTGATTTATGGTTACCGAATAGAGGGATACATCCTGACAGCACACCGATATTTACATTGACACAAGAGAATGGAGCACTTACTTACGGAGTGAATCAAAATGCATTTTATGACGGGCAATTCTTCAACTTCACAAAATACGAAAATGTAATTTTTGATTTAACGGAAAGTGGATATATGTCAGTAAGATTGAAAGTAGAGCCGGGAGCAACATATAATGGGGATACAGTTGATCAAGTATTATTTTTAGCTTCACCATGGGGCAAAGACAGTACCGGAGTTTTGGTTAGAGAAGTGGATTCACCTAAGTTTCAAGTTCCGGCAGATGGCAAATGGCATGATTATACATTTGATTTTGCAGCTAATATTGGCAAGCCAATATATGATGGCACAATTCCTCCGGGAGATTTAAGTGCAATAGAAGCGATATTGCTTGAAACGGTAGCGTGGCCTAATAAATATACATTGACATTTTCAATGGATGATTTTAAATTGGGAGATGCGGCAGTACCACCAACAGTACTTACGAGTTATTATGAGGACTTTAATGACTCAATAGATTTTGATTTATGGTTGCCAAACAGAGGGGTACATCCAGATGGTACACCGATATTCACATTGACACAAGAGGATGGAGCATTGACATACGGAGTGAATCAAAATGCATTCTACGACGGGCAATTCTTCAATTTCACAAAGCATGAAAATGTGATATTTGATTTGACGGAAAATGGATATATGTCAGTTAGATTGAAAGTAGAGCCGGGAGCAACATATAATGGGGATACAGTTGATCAAGTGTTATTTTTAGCTTCACCTTGGGGCAAAGACAGCACAGGAGTGTTGGTCAGAGAAGTAGATTCTCCTAAGTTTCAAGTTCCGGCAGACGGAGAGTGGCACGATTATACATTTGATTTTGCTGCAAATATAGGCAAGCCTATATATGACGGATCAATACCTCCGGGAGATTTGAGTGCGATAGAAGCAATATTGCTTGAAACGGTAGCATGGCCCGATAAATATACATTGACATTCTCAATGGACGATTTTAAATTGGGAGATGCAGCTGCACCACCGACTAAATTGTATAGTTATGTTGAGGACTTTGAAGAACCGATAGATTTTAATTTATGGTTACCAAACAGAGGGGTACATCCGGATAGTACACCTATATTTACTATGAAACAAGAGAACGGAGCATTGACATACGGAGTGAATCAAAATGCATTTTATGATGGACAGTTCTTTAATTTTACAAAGCACGAAAATGTGTTTTTCGATTTGACAGGAAATGGCTATATGTCAGTGAGATTGAAAGTAGAGCCTGGAGCAACATATAATGGAGATACAGTTGACCAAGTGTTATTTTTAGCTTCACCTTGGGGCAAAGACAGTACGGGAGTTTTGGTTAGAGAAGTTGATGCGCCTAAGTTTCAAGTTCCGGCAGATGGAGAATGGCACGATTATAGATTTGATTTTGCTGCAAATATAGGCAAGCCTATATATGACGGATCAATACCTCCGGGAGATTTGAGTGCAATAGAAGCAATATTGCTTGAAACAGTAGCATGGCCTGATAAATATACATTGACATTCTCAATGGATGATTTTAAATTGGGAGATGCGGCAGCTCCATTAACAGGAAGCAAAGCTGTTCCTGTTGTTGACGGAAAATTCTGGGCACAAGTAAAAGTTACTCCGTCTCACTCTCCAATGAATGCGGGAGTTGGATTGTCTCAAGGAGAAGTTGAAAATTGGGGTGATATGGGTGCAATTGTCAGGTTTAATACCGATGGATTTATAGATGTCAGAAACGGGGCTAATTACGAGGCATTAGCATCATTCCCTTATTCAGCAAATACAGAATATGAAGTTGAATTTATTGGAGATGCTTCAACACAAACCTATAGTGTTTCTGTTAAAGCACCGGGTGAAGATAAAGTGGTTTTGGCTACTGACTACAAATTCAGGACAGATACTCCTCAAAATACTATTAATTATATCAGTTATAAAGTTGATGATAATACTGATTGGGGTGGAGTTATTGGTTCTTCACTCAGAACGTCATTTGTGAAAGATGACTATATTTTAGGTTGGAATACAACAGCGAAAAAAGGTTTGTCACTGGATAAGAAATTTAATGCAAAGTTTGATTTAACTCCTACAGGAGATTTAATCAATGCAGGTTTTGCATTTTCAAATGCAGATCCGGCTTTATTAGGATGGGGAGATTTAAGTGCTATTATCAGATTCAATGACACCGGATTTATAGATGTTAGAGATGGTAATACTTATAATGCCGATAATGCAGTTCCATATGAGGCAAATAAGGTATATTCTTTCAATGTTGATGTTGATTTGCCGGCTCATACATATACAGTATCAGTAACTCCGGATGGTGGTTCAGAGACTGTTTTAGCTTCTGATTATGCTTTCAGGAAAGTGACAGATACAATTAACTTCTTGACAAAATTGCAACTTATAGGTGGTCAATGGGGAGGAGCTATAGGAGATTTGATTGCATCCAATATTGAGATAAAATCTACATCTGTAAATAGTCTTGAATTAGTAAAATTTGATATTTATCCAAATCCTGTAAGTAACAATGTTATGGTTACATCAGAAGAAGCGATAAATAAAATCATTGTTACCGATATGAAAGGCGCTAAACTAATGGTTAAAGAATTGCACAATAATAAAACAGCTAATTTGAATGTATCTTCATTAGAGGAAGGTTCATATATAATTAATGTTGTAACAGAGAAAGGGATGAGTGCAAGAGTAATGGTTAAAAAATAGTGAATGTTTTTAATAGTGAGAGAGGGAGCAGAAATGCTCCCTTTTTTTATTTTCTTTCTTCCAGCTTTTTCACTTCGTGAGCTCTTGATAAGCGAATGTCCTTGACCTCGGCCTGATAAGCGAGTGTCTCTGACCTTGCTTTTACTACCCCCAAATGATTATTTCGTTGGTCTCCAAACCAAAAAAGATTGAGATGAATATCGAATACTGATTAACGAACGCCGATTTAAGATTTTTATTCAAAGGTGTTTTACTTCTTAAATCGTTAATCCTTGTTCGGCGTTCGGAGTTCAGAGTATATTACCCCCAAATGATAAGTACGTTGGTCTCCCAACAAAAAAAGCTTTAGATGAATATCGAACCCCGATTAACGAACGCCGATTTAAGATTTTTTATATTGGTATTTAAGTATGCGAATTCTAATTTTCATATAAAAAAAAGCCATTGCGTTTTATCGCAATGGCTTTTTTTGAATAATAAACTATTCCTACTTTATTAAGTTAAGTTTCCCTGTTAAAACAGAGTCTTTTGATTGAATCCTGTATATATAAATACTTGATGTATTACTATTTATACTATCATCGTTCACTTTCCAAGTAATCTTGTGATTTCCTGCACTCTTAACTCCTTTAAATATCGTTTTTACTTTATTTCCATTCAAATCAAAAACATCAATATCAATTTTTGAGGTGTTTTTTAGGTTGATATTAAAAGCAACATGGTCTTTAAAAGGATTTGGGAAAACGTTTTTTACAGATAAACTATTAGAGTTTAGAGCAGTCTCTTTCACAGCGTTTGGCTCTCCTGTTTCCCATTGTGCTTTTTTGACAGGAAACCAATTCAAATCTCCAACAGGATAACCAAGAACAGAACCGTAC
>JALVEE010000156.1 GCA_027008645.1 Saprospiraceae bacterium | reverse complement strand
CATCTCTATCAGTAATCTTATACCTTATCAGAGTCAAATATATGCCTATAGAACTTATGGTTGAGGCCAGATTATCATGCAAATCCCTTGACAATTTTTCCCGTATTTTTTCTTGTTCAACCAAAGCTATTTGTTTTGTTCGATTTCGCTCAAAAAACAGATTCATAAGAAGTACCAAGCCGATTATACTGACAAAAGGTAATAGAGTTGAATATAAAAAAATATCATATTCCAAATTGTAGTATTGTACAAAATACAATAACAAAAGCAATGCAGAGACTACAAATGCAAATAGCTTTGACCAATTGTACCTTTTAATTCCTCGTAAAAATGTGAATAAGATAAACATAAAAATAAAAATCCATTTTATCAATTCATACAGTTCGTGCGGGTCAAAAATTCTTCTTTTTAACAGATTCTTAAACAGAATCAGATGCTTTTTGATTCCTCCCATATCTGAAATTTTAAGGCTTGAACCTGCTTGAATATGCGTGATTTTCTTGATTATTCCTGTAGGAAAAACTACCTTTATATCTACAAATTTATTATCCAAAATAGGAATAGTTTGGACTAATTCGTTCATTGAAGCATATCCCGATCCTGCGCTTATTTGCCTAAAATCAATCAATGCGGATTGACTGTCCATACCACCGTCTTTATATGTATAAATTTTGGAGCCGATTCCACTTCTATTGTTTAAGATACCTTCAATTTGCAGCTTAATATACTTGTTATCGTTGAGTTGGTTGAATAAAAGCAAACTGCTTTCTCCGACATAATTTGCCAAATATATATCCAAATCTCCATCATTGTCAAAATCAGCATAAGCAGAACCGGTACTATAACCGGAAATACCGATATTGTATTTTGATGAAACGATTCTAAACTTACCTTTTTCATTTTTATAAAATACATTTTCTCCTACGTTGGATAAATAAATGTCTTTGTAACCGTCGCCATCAAAATCGGTTATTAATACTCCATTGGTTTTGAATGAATCCTGCCCCAGTAATTCTTTTGTTTTATCCTCGAAAATACCGGTGCCTGTATTGATATATAAATTGTTTGATGACTTTCGATTGGCAACAAATAAATCCAAATCAGCATCATTGTCAATATCTGCAAACACCACTCCATTGCTTTTGGTGTAAAACTCTCCCTGCACCTTTGCTTTTCGGGTTATATCGCGGAAATACAGTTTCCCTTCTTCCTTAAAAAGATTTTTGTACAATTTATTTTCCCCATACCAATTAGTAATATACAGGTCAATATCTCCATCATTATCGATATCTCCAAATGTACATCCCATTCCACCGTATTGAGAATTCAGCCCGCATTGTTTTGTTATTTCAGTAAATATACCCACACCGTTGTTGAGATACATACGATTGGAAGAGTACTCATCGGCAATAAACAAATCCAAATCCCCGTCATTGTCAATATCTCCAAAAGCACAAGCATTTGTTCTATCGTCATCATTTCCAATGCCAAGAGAAATCGCAGAATAATCAATAAAACTATTATTATGCATAAATTTATACACATTGTTTTTCCCATTGAGAGAAGAAACATATAGATCGATATCACCATCATTGTCAATGTCTCCGGCACAAGCTCCAAGATTCAATTTTTGATTTAGTTTATCCCCTGTGCTTGTAAAACCATAATTGTCATATTCATTATTGAAATAATTATCTCCATTATTTATATAAAGATTATTTTTTTCAAATAGCCCACAAGTAAAAATATCAACTAAACCGTCATTGTTGAAATCAGCAGCAACAGTACCGTATTCATCATCTATAAGTTTTGCATAAGATCTTAGTTTTTCTACTTTAAATCCTTTCCATAATGGAGGTTTATATTCCTTTTCTTCTTTATCCACATACTTCAATATAGTGCCATTGTCACCTATTATCCAACCGGATTCCGAACCAATCGTACATATAGAACTCAGATTTTCTTTAGTATTTGAGTTGTTTCGTGTCCAATTACCATTGAGATAATGCAATATCAATCCGGTGTCTCCAACTGCAAAGATTTCTTGGTCATTAATCACGGAAAATGATTTGATTTTTCCTAAATCCTCGTTTATTGTGATTTTTTGAATGGTATCCGACACTACTTTACCCCAAAAATCATTACCCGTAACATATATTTCATCGTTGTGCATTTTTATATTATAAATAGGCTCGGTGGTATTGATTTGTTTCCACTCATTTTTGTACTTGAAAAGTTTATGATTGCCGGAAAGTACCCACAAAATGGAATCTTTGTTTATCAATACGGAAATCGTATTGGTATTTATTATAGGCGGTAGAAATTTCCAATTTTTATTTTTAAAAACCACTATTTCTCCTGTTCCACCAATCACACCAAATGATTCGTTTATAAAATGCATAGAGTAAATATTATTGACAATCGGATGATATTTTTTTCTCCAATTTTCTCCATTCCAATAATACAATTCCGATTCCTGGTAAGAATTGGTAGAATAAGCAAAAATAGAATTTGTGTCAATAGCAAAAATAGAAGTGATTTTTATCGGTGGCTGCTTCTTCATTTCAATCCATTTGTTGTTTTTCAATGTCAATATATGTTTTCCGGCTGCGACACCGGTTTTAGCAGAAAACATATAAATACTGTGTAGGTCAGAATAGATTGGAGAAGCTGTTTGTACCCAAATAGAGCTGTTTGATTGAGGAAAAAGATTGGAGTTTGATAAAAGCAATAAAACAGCTATTAAGAAAAAGTTTTTTCTTTTTAAATATAAAAAATTATCACTGTTAGTTATCATTTGGTATAGAATACTTAAACCAAATAGAATATCACTGTAATATTAATCAATAAATAATTTATAGCAAAGAAATATGAAAATTAATTAAATTCAAATATACAGACATCAATAAATATAGTACTTTTTGGACTTATCCTGAAATTTCCCGTTATCTATCTCTATCAAATCCTTAATATCGGAATATCGATAATTCTTAAAAAACGCTTTCCTGATTTTAGCTGATCCGCAGACTTTATCAAACATATTATGCCTGTCTTTTGACATCTTTAAAATATCTTTATCAGGATATAGTTTGTGGTGTTCTTGTAGGAATAAAAACTGTATAGCCATCAAATTCACCTTTGATGCATCTTCGATATACACTTGGACGCCCCCCAGATGTTTATTTGCCCATTTGGTATAATACGGTTTATATACCAATGGTCTAAATCTGACACCCTCAATTTCCAATGCATTCATTGCATCAGACATTTTCTTTGAGTTAATCCATTCTGCTCCCAATAACTGAAATGGCAAGGTATATCCCACTCCATTATTGATAACACCCAGTTCCCCTAATATACCTGTTGCGACATAATAATAAGCCGTTTTTGCATTGGGAATATGTGGTGATGACAATACCCATGGCAAAGCTGTATTCTCAAAAGTCATTGAGCGTTTCCAGCCTTTCATGGGTATGATTTTCAAACTGCATTTCCTACCTTCTTTACTTAATACCTCTTTGTTGATATAATTGGCCAGTTCGCCTACTGTTAATCCGTAAACATAGGGTATAGGGTATGCGCCAACTATTGAAAAGTACTCTTTTTGCGCAATTGCTCCCTCCACTTTGTTCCCCCCGAGTGGATTTGGCCTGTCCAAAACCATAAATTCGATTTCGTTTTCTGCTGCAGCCTCCATGGCCAAACCCATCGTACTGATAAATGTATAGGATCTACAACCGATATCTTGTATATCGTAGATAAGGATATCCAATCCATTAAGCATTTCCTTAGTAGGTTTTTTGGTCTTACCATAAAGAGAATAAACGGGTATTCCTGTTTCCTTATCTACAGAAGAGCTAATCTTCTCACCTGCTGTGACATCTCCCCTTACACCATGTTCAGGACCAAATAATGCTACAAGATTTACATTTGGGGCATCATTGAGTATATCCACTGTTGATTTTAACCTTGAATCAACACCCGTTGGATTTGTGATTAGTCCCACTCTTTTCCCCTCAAGATAAGCAAAACCACTCTCTCTCAATACCTCTATTCCTGTTTTCACAAGTGGTTTTGATTGTGAGGAACAGTTTATTGAAAGCAAACTGAAACAAAGAATGGCGAAATAAAACCGTTTCATTACTTTTTCTCTTTCTTAAAATTGCTTAATCCGCATTCCAAGAACGCCTTGTATTTATCTACATCAGGAGTATAGGCAACAGGTTTATTTAATATTTTCCCCTCAGGACTCATAAGCACATAAAATGGCTGTGAGTTTCTATCGAAATGCATCGCTTGGAAATCCGACCATTTGTTTCCTATTGTTCTTATCTTCTTTTTACCAAAATCAGAGTAATACTGATGCTCCAATGCTTTCTTTTCATCTACATAAAGCGAAATCAAAACATAATCCTCATTTATCAATTTATAAACTTTGTCTTGACTCCATACATTATCCTCCATTCTACGGCAATTGACACATCCATAACCTGTAAAATCCAGCAAAACTGGCTTATTTTGCTCTTTTGCATATTCCATTCCCTCATCATAATCGTGGAAGCAATTAATATTAAGTGGGCAATGTTTTGGATAAATATAACTGTGTCCGGCTGGAGGTGCTAAACCTGATAACATATTTGGTGTAATAAAAGTCTCAGATCTCTCACTAACCCTAAATCCTGTAGCAAAATACAATGCAAGACCCACCATCAAAACTCCAAATGCTTTTCTCACAAGCGATATTTTTTGTTTTGGTGGATCAAGTGGAAACCTTAATAATCCAAAATAGTATGCTGCCATCAACAATGCAACCAAAATCCATATTCCTACGAACAATTCATATGGCAATATTTTCCATCCCATTGTCAAATCTGCTATTGATATAAATTTGAATGCCAATGCTATCTCTATAAATCCTAATGTTACCTTGATTACATTCATCCAACTACCTGACTTTGGCATTGAATTCAACCAGGCCGGAAACATTGCAAAAAGTGCAAATGGCAATGCCAATGCTGTTGAAAACCCTAACATTCCAAATAAAGGTCCAACAGGAATACTACCAAAAATAGTAGGTCCTCCTCCGGTCGCCGTCTCAACCAATAAGGTCCCGATAATCGGTCCTGTACAAGAAAATGATACCAATGCCAATGTAAATGCCATAAAGAATATCCCTATCATTCCCCCTTTATTTGCCATAGCATCAGACTTATTGGCCCAAGAGCTGGGTAATGTTATTTCAAAATAACCAAAAAATGAAAAGGCAAATATTATAAATAGTATTGCAAAACCTATATTGAAATATACATTGGTTGATAACTGATTAAGGGCATCTGCTCCGAATATTCCTGTAACGGCAAGCCCCATAATAACGTATATAACAATAATTGAAAGACCATAATATAATGCATTTCGTATCCCTTTGGCTCTTGAACCACTCCTTTTGGTAAAATAACTAACTGTAAGTGGCACCATAGGAAAAACACAAGGTGTCAAAAAAGCCAGTAATCCTCCCCCAAATCCAAGTAAAAATATCAACCACCAACTACTCGCTTTTTTCTTATCACTTGGCAAATCATCACCACCGCAAGTAGTATCAATAAGTTCTTTATTAAATTTGTACTTAGTATTAGGATTTTCACCGGAAGATTCTACTTTTGTATCCTGCTTTTCTTCGACTTTGGCTACATCCTTACTTTTTTCAAAAAACGTATTGGTAGCCAGATCAACAGCAAAATCTTTCTCCAAAAACAAACACCGCTCATCATCGCAAGACTGATAAGAAATATAGCCATCCAAAGGTTTTGAGCTATCTTTAACTTTGACCTTTTGCTCAACTACATAAGGTTTATCCCAAAGAAATTTCTTTACATTTACTCCAAACATAGGATCATGACCTACTTTCAAATGTCCTTTTTCGATTGCTTTTCCTATGAGTTCTATTCCGTCTTTTGCCTCAAAATTGATAGAAGTAGGAATCGGGCCATTGTCTTCGGTATATATGGAATATACATCCCAATTTTTTTTCATTGTAGCGATAAATCTCAATAATTTCTCGTCATTTCCAAGGTCTTCCACTTCAAAACGCCAAGTGACAGGTTCCAATTTTTTTCTTTTATGTTCAGTTGTAGTGACTTCTGATTCCTTCTCTTTTGGTTGTGGTTCAAGTTTAGCTGGAGAAACAACCTCAGTTTTTGTAACCTGTGTTTTATTAGCTTGGTTTTTAGGTACAATTTTTTTTACAAATTTAGCTTTGGGCTCAGGCTCAACTTTTTTTGTATTAGTAGCACTTTTATCGCTTGATTCACTACCTTTTAATTGTTTTTTCGGTTTTGGATCAGTGCTTTCTTTTTTTTTATTTACCGGTTTTAGCTTATTAAAAGACGCATCCCACTTTGCAAAATCAAAACTAAAATCTACGTCTGTCGGCGGCAAACAACGGGTATCATCACAGGTCATAAAGTTCAAATACCCCGTAAGTTTTTTAGACTTATCCAAAACTTTAATTTTTTGGGTAAAAGTCGCATTGTGATGAAACTTTTTTATCTTCATCTCAAATACTTTGTCGAACACCGTTTCCACATTATCGCTTTCTACAGGACTTCCTATCAATTCATAAAAATCACCTTTATCAAAATTAAAAGTAGTTGGCACAGGCCCTTTATCAGGTTCTATATCTTGAGAATACAGAGACCAATTGCCTTGTATTCTTGCTTTGAAAACCAGATTATAGACATTATCCGATACTTTCTCTACATTCCATCGCCATCTGACCGGACGCAAAATCTGAGCAGAGCTTAGTGAGCTCATCCCAATCATTAAAAACATAAATAAAACCGTAATCCTTTTTTTCATTATAAAAATTTTTAAAAATTAAATGATTGCTAATAGAAGTGATTTTATATTAACCTTTGTAACTATAATTATTCAATAATTATTGTAAAACCGATTGTAAAATTTACAGTCCAATACAAGTATAAATTAAGATCAAATTTCGTATAGCTGAAAATGATATATCAGTATTGCAAAAACCAACACGAGCGTAACAATTTCAAGGATAAGATTGTTTTTAATTCTCAAAAAAATCATTGCCGTGAAAAAGCTCAACGCAAAAGCAATTAAGTATAAATAATTGAATATATCATCAACTTGTACAAAGAAAAAAGCGACAACAGAAAATATCAAAATACTAAAAATAATATTAATTTTCTTTTGTGACTGAATACTCTTCTTTATAACAAATTTTCTAAGACTAACAACTGTATTGAGAATCAAGAATGAGTAGAAGCCTAAAATAAAATAATCATAGATATTACTTATGGATATTGGTGAAAAACCAAAATTTATTTCAGGTAAAGCCAATGGTTTTTCATACCAATAAAGTCCAAATGCATAAAAATACGCCACCAGCAACAAGCCTGAAATCATCTGGAGTAACTCTCTAAGCTTAAAAGTACGTATGGAAAGCAGACTAAAAAACAATGGAATCAACAGATAAATATAATCTGAATAGAATAAAATCGAAATACCTAAATAAAATCCCGCATTAAATAAATACCTCTCACTATTGTATTTTTTATACGTTTTGAATAAATTAATGAAAGATTGTATAACAAAAATCAATCCTATCATTACAGGTGACAATACTTGCATTGAGGGCTTAATAGAAACAAGAATTATAAAAAACATGCCCGGTAATAAAGTTATATCCCTTGAAAATCGATTCTTTATAACCAATCTATTGATTAGAACAGCTTCAAAAAATACTATAAATATACTTAAAACAGATTGAAATAAATGATTGGATGGTAAAACTTGAAGTAATAAATCATACAGAACTCCACCTTGTTCAACAGGTTTAAGAGAATTGGCAAAAACCAATGAGTACAACCGCATAATCATTGCAAAAGGCAGCAATAACAAGCTATTAAAAAAAAGATTTTTTTTGAATATAGTTACAATCATTAGTTAATTCCCAATTATAGCACAAATCTAAAGAAAATACTAAAACAAAAGTATTTATTTGGAAAATATTCAGTATCCCAATCAATTTATTAGATTTGCACACTCAAATGAATAACAAAGATAGAACATATTTTCCGTCCAAAATATTACTTTTTGGCGAATATACCATCACTACCGGTAGTGATGCCCTTGCTGTTCCCTTTGGCGAGTTCTTTGGAAAATGGAATTTTAATAAGACCAAAAACAATAAAATACTTTATCTTCTTTCTGAATACTTGAGGAAAATAGATTGGAGTGAATTCAATTCAATTTGCCGCTGTGATGACCTTGATAGTGATATAGCCAATGGACTTTATTTTGACTCCAATATAAAAACCGGATATGGAGCAGGTAGTTCGGGAGCTGTTACAGCGGGAATTTTCGATAGCTACTTTGCAACAAATGATAACAGTATTAGCAATCTCAAACGGGTTTTGGCTAAAATCGAAAGCTTTTTTCACGGTGTCTCATCGGGAATTGACCCTTTGGTCTCCCTTTTGAATCAACCGGTCAATATTATGAATACCGGGATTGAAACTTGCAATAAAAACATCTTGGATATTGACGACTTCAGTTTTTATTTACTCGATTCAAAGATTTCAAGAAGCACAAAGAAATATGTAAATATCTATAAACGTAAAATGCACTCGAAAAGATTCTCAGAAGAAATTCTCAAGCCTTTGACTTTTTGCAATAATAAAATAATCGGTGAGATGAAAAAGAACAATCCTCATGAGATATTCGCATTATTCAAAAAGATATCCCGGCTCCAATTTCAAGGCTTTGAAGAAATGATAATATCCGGCTTAAAGCCAATTTGGGAAAATATCCTGTCGAGAGAAGATATTTCGATAAAACTTTGCGGTGCCGGTGGTGGTGGATATTATTTGATAATGGCGAAAAAAGATATGGAAGTGTCAGAGATGACTAAAGATTATCCGCTAACTCGCATTAACTAATACCTTCATGTTTATCCCCTGTCAGGGATAGCTTATAGTACAGAATCATGAACTCCTAATTTCACAGACTCCTTTTAAGAAGATATTCGGTTAGTTTTTTTATTTCTCTTAGTTTTTCCTTTGGCACAGAAAGTGCATTGAAGTGATCCATTGCATTCTCGGTTAACTCTGCAACCAAACTATCTGCATGGTGTTTGACATTCAATCCATTAAAAATATCCTTTACTTCTCTCACTTTATCCTCATCTGATATTGAGTTATTATTGTAAAGCGATTTAAGACTGTCGGCTATATCTTTATCAGCTAATTCAAGTGCTTTCAGATAGAGATATGTTTTCTTATTTTGAATGATATCTCCGCCTATTTTCTTTCCGAAAGTACTTTGGTTTCCATACGCATCCAAAATATCGTCTTGAATCTGAAATGCAAGTCCCAGATTTAATCCATATTTGTAAAAATTGTCGGTATCTTCATCACTTGCTCCTCCCATTATAGCTCCTGCCTTGAAAGTCGCCGCTACCAATACGGCAGTTTTTAGTTTTATCATCAATAGGTATTTGGATATCGATACATTGTCATCGGTTTCAAAATCCATATCGTATTGTTGTCCTTCACAAACCTCAATCGCGGTGTTTGTAAAAAGTTTGAGGATTTTGTCTTTCAATACCAAATCATCACAGCAATCAATCAAATGCTTATACGACATTATCATCATCAAATCCCCTGATAAAATGGCAGTATTTACATCGTATTTTACATGAACGGTTTCATTTGAGCGTCTCAAATCAGCATCGTCCATAATATCGTCATGCATCAAGGTAAAATTGTGAAACATCTCAATCGAAAAAGCTACGGGTAGTGCTTTTGACACATTATCTTCAAAGATATTGGCTGTCATAAGGCATGCTACAGGTCTGATTCTTTTTCCGGGCAGGTTCATAAGATAATTAACCGGATCGTATAGCCCCAGAGGTTCTTTATCAAAATGATTTTGCTTAATATAATCAATAAAAATGCTTTTTAACTCGTCAAATGTGTACATTGCCCGTATATTTTAAGATACTTTCTTCTTTCTTTTTGTTTTGAAAAACTCAACCAATTCTTTTTGCTTGTACAATTTCAAATCGACAAAAGTACTCATTACAAATTTCTTAACATCTTGGTATTCTCTTCCTCGCTTGTCAGTATAGGTTTTCATTATCCTTTTGACATAGTCCATACTTATTTTCTTAATATTCTGATTGAATTTTTCGTTGGAAAAAATATCCATGTAGATTGCAAATGTTTTAAACATTTCAAAAAATTCATGGTAATCCTTTTCAGATAAATTATTGAAAAATTTAGAAAATCTATTCAATAAGGAATGCCTCAAACATCTATTGTGATTGGATAGCCATTCATGTGTATTGTAATATTGTCTTATAGCATCTATGGTTTCCACAGCTACATATCCATTCTCATATACTACATCCATTAGCTTAAAGAATGTAGTCAATTCATCATCAATTGACTTGTCAATAAATTTAGATAAATTACCAACAGCATCTATCTTAAAATTGGCTTTATCATCGACAAATTGCAAGTAATAATTAAAGAATTCGGTATCAAAATCCTCCTTTTCTTTTCTCAGTCTATTAAATACATTTGTTAATTTATTGAAGTTGGTCTCTTTTAAATCAAAATACATGCCCAGTACCAAGGTTATCTTGATAAATTCAGGCTCAAAAATAAATTCTTCTTTATTAAGAAATTCATTGATATTTGCTACCAAACTGCTGTTGTCGTAATCGGAAGCAGCACGAAATAGCAAAAATTCTTTCAATACATTCCCATACATTTTCAGTTCTGCCATGTTTTTAGGAAATGGTGCATATTTATAATTAAAATGCTCAAATTGTTTGTAGTATCTTTTATATGCAGCTTCTCTTACCTTAGGGTCATAATAACCGGAAATTCTCTGCTTTTGCAAGTATTTTCTTACATTCTTGTTATTGACTTTGCTCAATAAATCCGTTACCCAGATATCTGTACTAAGAGCAAAACCTATTTGGATAGTTTGGCCTATCCTCAATCTCAAATAATCAAAGTTTGGTGAATTTGCTATCGCGACCAAAATATCATTGAAATGATGTTGAGCATATTTGTATTTGTAATACTCATTCAATTCTCCTCTCAAAACTGAGTAGCCTAATATCCTGGGTAGAAATAAACCTTCCAATTCTTCATTCAGCATCTCTTTTTCAAGTGAGATTATTTGCAATGGATCTTTCTCTGCGACTTTAGCATGCAACTCTTCCAATTTGGGTTCAAACTTGGTTTGTAATTCCTTGTAATCCTCTTCTTCCTCTGTGTCCAGATATGTAGAAAGTTCATCGGAATTGAGCAATTCTTCCTTGATTGAATCAAGTTCTTTCTTATAGTCTTTTGATAAAGTCTCCATAATTTTTATATTGATTTTTTTTGATTAGATTATAAAATACCTGATAAAACATCAAAGGTTTTATCAGGTATTCTTATAAAAAACACTAAAATTTTTGTGCAAAAAGCCCTAATGTTTATTCTTCTTCTTTTACTTCTACTGAAGCGACATTTATCGGCATATCAACACCTGCCATTTTTCTTCTTAGAGCATCTTTCTCTTTTCTGACTTCTTCAAAACGTTTTTGAATCTTTGCTTCTTTGTTTTGAATGAATTCTTGATACTTCTTGTCTGCTTGCTCTTGTGTCAAGGCTCCTTTTTTTACTCCGCCTTGCAAGTGTTTTTTGTACAAAACACCTTTGAATCTCAAAATTGATCTCATTGTTTCTGTTGGAATCGCTCCTTTCATCAACCAATCAAAAGCTTTTTCTCTATCAAGTTCAATAGTTGCAGGAGATGTAAGCGGATTATATACACCGATCTTCTCAATGAATCTACCATCTCTCGGAGCTCTTGCATCTGCTACTACAATATGGTAAAAAGGTCTTTTTGCTCTACCTCTACGAGCCAGTCTAATTTTTACTGCCATTTTAAAATAATTTACTTGGTTTAACCATACCCGGATAATTCGATTAACGAACACCGGGATTATAAAAAAACCATACATTTCTACCAATGTACGGCAAATAAGAGCGCAAATGTATAATTATTTTTTGTAACTATCAAGTTATTAGCAATAAAAATAAAAAAAAGCTACTTTGAAAATTCAAAATAGCTATTTTATGATTATTTTAACAGATTTCAAACTAGAAGTCATAAGGACAACCATATCCTTTATGACAAGATGATAATGCAACAATAATAGCGAAAATCGCAATAACTATCGTCACATAATTTAGATATTTCCTTTTCATTTTTAGATATTTTAAATTCAAGAGATTATTATATATTTTGAAACAGAAACGCAAAGTAAAAGAAATTATTTTAAAAATATTGAAATTATTTTAAAAAATACTGAAAAATATGTCATTTATGTCACTCAATACTATTATTTTACCAGGAAAACTATCAGCAATAGTTCCACAATTTTGCTTTTCAACAATAAAACTTTGAGTGGCTATGGTTAATAAATTATTTGAAAGTAATAATCTTGTTTTTGGGTCATTGCCTCTTAAGTTTCTTTAATCGTGTTTGATAAGACTGAAAATAATTTCTTTGCGTTTTTTCATCCAAAAAAGAAGAGAATGTTAATTATCGAAGTGCATCATACTGCTCTTTTGATTGCAAAAATACAAAATAAACTATAAATATCAAATAAAAGTGCACCTAAATGCACTTTTGTCTTCATTCAATCCTCCACAATCTCTAATACAGTGACGAAAGATGCAAATTTATTATTGAAGTTTTTGTTGAGTTGAGTCCTCAAATTGATTAGATTATCCTCTTTTTGAAATGTATCAAAGTGAATGCTATTTA
This sequence comes from Saprospiraceae bacterium, assembly GCA_027008645.1. Lineage (GTDB taxonomy): Bacteria > Bacteroidota > Bacteroidia > Chitinophagales > Saprospiraceae > JADJGA01. The sequence continues at coordinate 17,419 of JALVEE010000156.1, read as the reverse complement.
TTTTAAATTGTAGTGCATAAGTTTTTCCGTCAGGATTATCATCTTGTATTTTGCTCAAAACCAAATCTTTTGTGTGTCGTGAATCTTTAATAGCGGCTATATAACGGGTTTTGAACCATTCCAGCCATTCATTGTGACTATCGTGATCCACTATGAATGTCTCGTTTACCAATAGTGTTTTCATGTCTTTACTGTACATTTTCACCGCTTAATTGCCTGTATTTTTTCCTTGCCTCCACTGCTAATGTGCTGCTGTCATAATCCAAAAACAGTTTTTCGTACAGTGCCTTTGCCGAATTGACATCACCAAATGCATTCTCGTAAAGCTCTGCCAATTCAAAAATAGAATTGTCTGCACGGAGTTCTTCAGGGTATTTCTCTATTATTTGCTCATACATTTTTTTTGCCAATTCATATCGTTTTTGCTTTTTGAAGATATGAGCCTTGAGATACCAAATATCGTCTTCCAGATTATTTTTTGGAAACAAGAAATTAATCGAATCCAGGGTAGAAATCGCCTGGTCAAATTTATTTTGGTAAATCAATAATTCCGATTTTGCATACATTTGCAGTGGAGCTGTGACAGAATCTTCACCAATAGCTTCGGTAATAAATACAGAGGATTCAATGGCATCATTGGAGATAAGCTTTGTAGTTGCGGGTTTCAATATATTAAAAATAATTTGTGCCCACTCGAAATCCCCGTTGTAGTAATACAGTTTTGCATTTTTATACCTGGCCAATTCACCCAATTCTCCTTCTTTAAAATCTTTGTCAACTTGGGAGTAAAGCAAAGATGACTCCCATATCTCTCCTTTCAACATATAGAGATCACCAAGGACGATTTTAGCTTTTGCCCTGTATTTCTTATTTATATAATTTCTTTTTATAAGATCTTTTAGTGTATTGATACCTTTGTCGATATTGTGGAGATTAAATGCTTCAAGTTTTGCCAATTCTATTACCAAATCGGCTGTTTGATCACCGATACCGTAATCATCTATGAATTTATTGTATTGTTTTTCTATATCCAAGAAGTCTTCATGAGTCGTAGTTGTATCTTTTACGAGGATCTCGCTTGTAATATTGAGATAACGCCTTATAGCTCTCATCAAATAGGGGTTATTCCTCTTTTTGTTTTCGATTATATACTGATATGATTTTGCAGCAGTTGCATATCGTCCGGCTTTATAAGCATCTTGAGCGAATTTAAAAACTCTTGAGCCATTTTCACCAAATCTCCTGTCTATCGCTATTATTTGTCTTCTTGCTTTCTCGTATTCACCCAATTGCAAATACACCCAACTCAATACATCAATCATAGACATATTGTCAGGGTTTTCCTGAATATTTTCAATTAGTTTATTTCTGAGTAAAGTCATCTTATCTTTTGACAAGGATTTTGACAATTTGCTTTTTATATTTTGACCGCTATATTTATTGTCCGACTTTTTCAGATATGCAATATAATAATCAATCATTTTATCATAATCGTTTTGCAGGGCATAAATCTCTCCGAGGTACATCAAAAAAAGTATATTGTCATCTACTTTATCCACACCTGTTTCATAGGCTTTTTTGGCATAATCATAATATGAGTACTCCTTAAATGCATTTGCCAGTTTTATGATTTGGACTTTATTCGAGCCGATTTTGCGGATAGCTTTTTCGTATATTTTTTTTGCTTTTTCAGCTTTGTTCAATTTTTCATAAATATATCCTTCATGTACCAGTAGGTATATTTTATCTGGCTTGGTTTTTAGCTGATCCTCGATAGCCTTGATAGCTTCTTCATACCGTTCGTCATACATCAAACTTTTATAATAATATACAAAGTACATATCGTTATAATTGTTTTGAATATAAAGCTTTTTGTACAAAGGTGCAGCTTTTTCGTATTCGCCGTTATTGAAATAATTAGCAGCAAGTTTACTCAATTGAGCATTTGCAGCAGTATAAAAACCAATGATATATATTAAAGTCAATATTATCCTCTTCATCTTAATGTATAAGTGTTAAAATTTTTCCCTTGATTAGCCAATGGTCAAAGACGTTTAGCTTCAAGTCTGTACTAACGATTTATTAATTGTTTTATTGTGAATAAAGTGAAAAGAGTGTTGAAATTTGCAAGAGCAAAATATTTGTTCTATTTTTACCTAAATTAATTTAAAATATCCAATATGAACAAGATAATTTCAATAAAAAAAGCAATGTTTTTACTGCTTTTTATATCCATTAACTTAGTTTCAGCACAAACGGGAATTAAACAAATGATAAAAAGATCTTTGGATGAAAAATCAGTTATGAAACTCAATAATTGTCAGACCGAAGACAGGCCTGGAAATCTTGAAAGGGTTAAACGGAAATTCAGGGATAGTGAGTTTGGAGAAAGGCTTGTATATGATAATACCAAAGGTTCGGAGTCTGAACTTTTTGCCGCAATAAATCCGGCTGATTCGAATAATATAGTAGTCGGAGTAATGCATTTTGCTTACAATCCTTTTACTGATTCACCATTGAGTATTTCCTTGTATTACACAAATGATTTTGGAGACACATGGCAAAAAAGCGATTTTGACGGTGTCTTGGATAAATCTTTAGTATCGGCGGGTGGAGGAGATCCCGTATTGGTTTTTGATAAACAGGGAAATCTTCATCTGACTTACCTTTTGATTGTAATAACTGATTTGATAAATTCAAGATTAAATGAGTTTGTTTATCATGCAGTATCAAAGGATGGCGGTATAACATGGAAAGCTGATACCTATTTCAAAAGCGCAGAGTTCAGCTATACTGATTTGGATGGAATTGATAAATTTTTGGATAAACAGTGGATGGTTGCAGATTTTACATCTTCTCCTTATTCCGGAAATGTTTATATGGGTTATGTTGATTTTAATATTAAAGATACATTGATAAATATGATGATAGATGTCATCGAGCCTGACGATACTGTTTTTTCATACCACCCGGTAAAAGTGAGCAATGATAGTTTTAAATTTGTTCAATATGCGTCTTTGGATATTGATAAATCCGGTAATTTGTACTTTGGGTTTGTTGGTTCCTATGACTCTATCAGATATAATTTTTATAATTGTGTGTCTGTGGATGGAGGCAAAAGCTTTAGCGAACCGAGAAAAATCAGTGAATTGTATTTTCCGGGTTTTACCGGAGGGGCTGAAACAAGCAATATTGTTGGTATTTCCACTCGGTATTTTCCCAGTCCGTATATCGCTATAGACAATAGCGGAGGAAAATATTCCGGCAGGATTTACGCGACTTGGACTTGTCCTGGGATAGATACTATTGAGGAAACAGGTTCGGATATTTATTTGAGTTATTCTGACGATGGAGGAGAAGAATGGGCAAATCCGATTATTATTAATAACGATTCTTTGGCCGGCTCGGATCAATTTTATTCAAACTTGGAGGTCAATTCAAAAGGGGTTCCGATTATCTGCTTTTATGATAAAAGAGCCGATGACAATAACCTTAATACGCAATACTTTATTTCATATGCACTCGATCCTGAAAAGCTCAATTTTGACACCCAATTTTCGATGACTGAATCGTCAAGCGATTTTTCGAAAATAGGTGATTTGACAGGTGGATTTGGAATCGGAGAATACAATAAAACTGTTTCAACCGGAAGTTTTGCTCTTCCCTTTTGGTCTGACGGGAGAAAAAATACAGGAGATGTAAATGTATATATGGCAATTATTCCTTTGGATGGAAAAGAATATACTACCGCTGTAAAAAACGTAAGTGTCATTCCTGATAATATTTCAGATGTTTTTATTAGCCCAAATCCAAATAACGGATTTTTTAGCCTGAGCTATAATCTTAGAAAAGCTTCTAATGTCTCTATTGATGTTTTTGATATTTCAGGAAAAAAAATATACGCAGGAGAAGTATCCAAAATGAGTGGAGGAATACATTCCCAAAACATTGATTTGACCGGTTATGGGAAAGGAGTTTTTATTGTAAAAATCAATACGGATTTCGGTGTTATTAGCAAAAAGATAATTGTGAACTAAATTTTTTTCAAATTAATTTGTATTTCATCTTGTTTTGTTGTTATTTTGCACATATGTTCACAATATAGACTTATGTCAAGACACAAAAAAGATAGAATAGTAAGTAATCCACCTTTATTTAACGGCTTCAAACCAATGGGAGTTGAGGGGAGGCATTTGCATAAAATATTTATGAGCATTGACGAATACGAGGCAATAAGATTGGCTGATTTTTTGGGCTTAAACCACGAAAAAGCTGCCGTTGAAATGGAAATTTCCAGATCTACTTTTACCAGACTTATCGAAAGAGCAAGAAAAAAATTGTCCCAAATGCTGGTAAAAGGAAATAAACTCAATATTGAAGGAGGAAATATTCATTTTAAACAAAATATTATAAAGTGTAATAATTGTGGACATATGTTCAAAATAGATATGAAAACTAGTTTAGATATCTGCCCTAATTGCGAAACAAGTGATTTATTCAATATTGCCGGAAGTTTTGGACATGGCAAATGCTGTTTTATTATAAAATAAAAATTAAACACATGAAAAAAGCAAATAATTATTTTCATCATGATGATGGACATCATCACGGAGAAGGACATCACGGAGAAGGGCATCACAAAAACAGAACAGGAGGTGGTTTTGGTCCTAATGGAGTATGTGTCTGCTTGAAATGCGGATATTCGATGAAACACCAAAGAGGAATAAAGTGTACAACATTGAAATGCCCTGATTGTGGGCATGTTTTGGCTAGAAAAGAACTGGTAGATCAAAAAAAAGCAAAGAAGAAACAAAATCGCTAGATGCAGGAAATTATTAGCAAAGTCATAAAGGAGAGTTTTATTATAACAGGTTTTATATTTGTTATGATGATGGTCATTGAGTACATCAATGTTCAGACCAGTGGCCTATGGAAAAACTATATCACGGGGAACAAATGGAAGCAATATATTATAGCAGCAATCTTAGGGGCAGTTCCGGGTTGTCTCGGAGCCTATACCGCAGTAGCTTTATTTTCACATAGATTGTTTACTCTTGGAGCCATTGTCACTACTATGATTGCTACGAGCGGAGATGAAGCATTTGTAATGTTCGCCATGATACCCTCAAAAGCTGTGATTATCACTATTGTTTTGATTATTGTAGGTGTTTTAGCCGGATATCTTACGGATACATTTGCAAAAAACAAGAATATTCAAATAGACTTTAGTGAAAATGATTTTCCCCTGCACGAACATGAAAAATGTGAATGCTACAACCCCAATACATTAAAAACAAATATTTTCAATCCCTCGACAAAAAGGCTTGTTATCAGTTTTTTGATTTTGCTACTAATCACAATTATAGGGACAGGAGTAGTCATGGACGATGCTCCTTTATGGATAAAACTTACAGTAATCGCAACCGCTTTATTCTCGCTATTTGTCGTGACTACAGTACCTGAGCATTTTATAAAAGAGCATATTTGGGCTCATATTATCAAGGTGCATTTACCCAATATTTTTCTTTGGACTTTCGGGACGATGCTCATCGTAAATATATTGCTCTCTTACGTCAATATTGACACATATATTAGTGACAATATGATATTGGTATTGCTATTTGCCGTATTAGTTGGTATTATTCCTCAATCAGGACCGCATTTGGTTTTTCTTACATTATTTACCCAAGGCACAATTCCCTTGAGTATATTAATAGCTAGTTCCATTTCACAAGATGGACACGGTATGTTACCACTATTGGCAGAATCAAAAAAATCGTTTTTTATGGTTAAAATGATTAATATCATCGTTGCAATGGTAGTAGGCTACGGACTTCTTGCAATGGGATATTGAATTATCTCCGGAATAATGCGGGTAAAATTGCCCAAAAGCTAAACTGTTTTAGCATATAATTATATCTTTGTATAAAATTACCTCTCAATGCAGTTCCGGACTTATGTCTTGCGAGAGCTAAGCGGTTATATAGGTGCAGATTTTTTTTGCATCTTTTATTAACAAAATTTTTTTATACATGAAACGGTATATCTTATTTGTCATTTTTATTGTAATATCTTCTTTTGGACATTCACAGGATCTAAAAGATAAATCAAAAATCACGCTCGAAAGAATATACACTACAAGAGATTTCTCAAGAGAATGGTTTGGTTCTTACAAATGGTACAATAATGGCGATTTTTACACAAAATTAGAGCGGTCAAAGTCTGTTAAAACAGGTTTGGATATAGTAAAATACTCTTCTGACAATGGAGAAAAAAAGCTTTTGATCGACGCCAAATATCTGATTCCACAAGGTGATTCTCTTCCCTTAAATATACAGGACTATATTTGGTCAAACGATTTGTCAAAAGTGATGATTTTTACCAATAGCAAAAAAGTATGGAGGTCAAATACAAGGGGTGATTATTGGATATTTGACACCAAAAGCAATTTGTTAAAGCAATTGGGAAAAGGCTTGCCGGAAAGTTCATTGATGTTTGCCAAGTTTTCACATGATGATAAAAAAATCGCTTATGTGAGTAAAAACAATTTGTATATTGAAGATATAAACAATGGAACAATCACGCAATTGACCTTTGATGGTGATGAAAAAATAATCAATGGAACATTTGACTGGGCTTATGAAGAAGAATTGAAGTGCAGGGATGGATTTAGATGGAGCAGCGATGATAAAAATATAGCATTTTGGCAAGTTGATGCATCGGATATCAGAAATTTTTTAATGATCAATAATACAGACTCAGTATATAGTCATACGATACCTGTTCAATATCCGAAAGTGGGATTTGACCCCTCTGCTGCGAAAATAGGAGTGGTAAATATTTCATCAAAAAAAATAAAGTGGATACCTGTTCCGGGAGATCCAAAACAGCATTATTTGCCGAGATTGCAATGGTTGAAAGGAGAAAATAAAATAATAATCCAACAGCTCAACAGAAAGCAAAACACAAATAAGCTATGGATGTATAATTTGGATTCCGGAGAAATAGATAATTTTTTTACCGATAGCGACAGGGCTTGGATAGATATTGATTGGTCAGATGTATCACAAACCAAATGGGGTCCTACCGATATAGTATTTTACAACAGCAATAAAGATTTTTTGTGGGTAAGTGAAAAAGACGGTTGGAGACATATTTATACGGTAAATGTTCAATCCAAAAGGCAAAAACTTATTACCAAAGGAGAATATGATATAGCATCTCTCTACGGTTTTGATAAGAGAAGTAATCTGATTTATTTCAATGCTTCTCCCGATAATTCCACAGAAAGATATTTGTACAAAATAAAGCTAAATGGGAAAAAATTGAAGCGATTGACTCCAAAAAAATACAAAGGAGTGAATCTATACGATATTGCACCTAATTTTAAATACGCAATTCAGAGTTTCAGCTCTGTGAGCCATATTCCGGTAAAAAACCTAATCTCGCTAAAGAACCATGATGTCAATATCGAATTGATAAAAAATAAAAAGCTTGCAGAAATTGTTGATGATTTGGACTTAGGTAAAATCGAATTTTTCAAGGTAAAAACCAAAGACGATATCGAGCTTGACGGGTATATGATAAAACCTCCCGGATTTGACCCAAATAAAAAATATCCCGTACTCTTTTATGTATATGGTGAACCTTGGGGTCAAACGGCATTGAACAGATGGCCGAGTATATGGAATCATATGATGGCTCAAAAGGGAGTATTGGTCATCACAATGGACAATAGGGGCACGCCATGCTTAAAAGGACGAGAGTGGAGAAAATCAATTTACAGAAAAATTGGAGTTGTCAATTCTGCTGATCAAGCTTTGGCAGCACGGGAGATATTGAAATGGAATTTTGTAGATACAAGCAGAATAGCAGTATGGGGATGGAGCGGTGGTGGTTCTATGACACTGAATTTACTGTTTAGATATCCTGAAATATACAAAATCGGAATGTCTGTTGCGCCTGTAACTGATTTATTGTATTACGACAATATTTATGAAGAGAGATACATGGGATTACCTCAAGAAAATCCGGAAGATTACCGGGAGGGTTCGCCTATAACTTATGCCAAAAATCTAAGGGGAAAACTCCTTTTGGTACACGGCACAGGTGACGATAATGTCCATTATCAAAATTCAGAAGCATTGATTAATGAATTGATAAAATACAATAAGCAATTCAGGATGATGTCGTATCCAAATCGAACACACGGTATTTATGAAGGCAAAAATACAAGATATCATTTGTATGGATTATTGACCGATTATCTATTGACAAACTTTGGAATTAAATGAGGAAACTATTGATTTTTATCTTTTTGGCTCTTTCAATAAGTTCATTTTCTCAAGGGACTAAGTTTTTTGACGGGACTTGGGCGGATGCATTGGCAAAAGCAAAAGAGGAAAACAAATTGATTTTTGTCGATGTATCAACGACATGGTGTCATCCTTGCAAAAAGATGAAAAAAGAGATATTGACGCAAAAAAAAGTTGGAGATTTTCTCAATACTAATTTTGTTAATCTATCTATCAATGCATATGAAATAGACGGTCTGGAATTTGCATTGTTTTACAAGGTCAATTCATATCCCACATTTTTATTTATCGATAATAAAGGTAATGTTGTCTATAAAGATTTTGGCTTCAAAATGGCTGACAAATTGATAAAACTAAGTGAAAAAGCCTTGAATATCTACGATAGCACCAATGAACTACAAAAAGAGTACGATGCGGGAAAAAGGAATTATGCATTTATCATAAAATACATAAATGCCTTAAATAAACAAGACAAACCGTCTGAGTTTTTGGCAAAAGAATTCCTTTCAAAAAATAGGCTAAGAGAGAAACTCAGATTGAAATTTATATATCGTACTTTGAGTACAACTCAGGGAGTATTTTTCGATGAAATTATTGATAATTTAGATAAAGTCAGAAGTTATTTTAAACCCGGGGAGGTTGATGAAAAAATCTATAATCTCTTCAAAAAAGATATTGAAAATTATACTTATTCAGGCGATAAAAAAATCGTCAAAAATGTTTTAAAATCAATTAAAAAAATAGACTTTTTGTCTTATGATGAATTCAATATGTATTCAAAATTGATAAAAGCTAAGAAAAAGGGGAAATACAAAAAGTTTATTTCTTATGCAAAAAAATATTTTGAATTACTAAAAACAGACAAAAGAAAAAGAGAATTCATCAAGTCCCTTTATTTGACCAAAGTCAAGGGGGAAGAAATGAAAAATCTCGCTTATGAGCTTGCCGGAAATTTGTATAAATCTTCCAAGACAAAAGAAAACCGGATAAAATTAATCAAAATAGCTGTTTTGACCGGACATTTTACTGAAGCAGAGAAGCAATTGAAACAAGCTTATAAAAAGCCGGAAAAATCTGTGAGAATCCAACTTAAAAATTATTCTAATTATTTGATTAGGAAGAAAGGAGCAAATTTTAAATTTCAATAGCCTATCAGATTATTTATTTTTTTAGAACTAAATCACTTATTAAAGTGTTGTACCAAATAAATAAAAAAGAAAAGATGAAGAAGAAAAAAGTATCGTTCAAAGACTTGATTAATAGTAAAACTCCGGTAATTGTTGATTTCGCAGCTGATTGGTGTCAACCTTGTAAAATACAAAAACCAATTTTGCAAAAACTCGCTAAGGAAGAAGCAGGAAGAGTCAAAATCATAACTATCGATGTGGATAGAAATAAAGCGGTAGCACAAAAATACAATATAATGAGTGTTCCTACATTAATGATATTCAAGGCAGGAAAGACAATGCACAGACAAGCAGGAGTACATCAGTTATCGCAGTTAAAAGACTTGGTTAATAAATTTGCTAATTAGCCCCCCAAGTTCTTTCTATTCCAAAACCGGCAATATTTATAGCTAAGTACTTTTTCCCGGTGTTTTTGGATTTTTTGAAGTCCAGTTTCCCTATTTTTGTTTTTTTCAGAGTGGCTGAAACAAGTTCTACCGCATTGACCTTATCATAATCGTTATCATCTATTTCCAATTTTTTCTTCACGGACTTGATGATAAATTGTTTTGGAGTCAAGGCGATACTTATACTTTTATTATTATCATCCATAGCAATTATTTTCCTGTCTTCAACCGGACTTAATCCGGAGAGTGAAGGCGTATTATATTTTATCAATTCGGTTTTATTTCTGTGAATTTGATTCAAAGGAACGCTCACTTTATGCGTGGGATAGGACTCAACCACAGCGTTATTTTTTTCGGTAGTAGCCAAAGTTTGGTTACTTTTCATATCATTTGGGTTTTTAATAACAGCGGGTAACTTGATTGTCTCTTTTTGCTTTTGAGAAGATACTATTTTATCAGGATTATGCTTTGAAGAAATGACTTTGTCGGGAACAATACCTTTATTATCCAATTTTTTAATTGATTCTGAATTTGAATTGCTTTGTACTTTAGCAAAAGAATTGCCTGCATCTGTATCCGGTCTCACTATTTTTGTCACAAAAAACAATAATAATCCAATAGCGGCAATCGAACCAAGGTATTTTATCCATAGAGGAAGAACATTTTTTCTTTTTAATTTTTCTTTGTCTTGATATACAATAGAAGTGTCTGCTTCTAATTTAGTTTTTTGAAAAATATCAGCCTCAACTCTCAATTCATCCGAAAAATCAATCATACTTTTCAATTCAATTTCTTCTTCCTCTGTGATATTTTCCTCAAGTTTATTAATAGCAAGTATTTCAAAATCGTTGAGTCCTTCAATCCTGTCTAAATCGATATTTTTCTTAAGAGATTCTTTATTTTCAAATACTAAATCTTCACTATCTAATAATACCAAATTGAATTCATCAAATTCCTCTTTCAAATCCGGATTTTTACTGAGAAATGAATTCAAAGTATATATCTTTTCTTCCGAAAGATTTCCTTCGGCAAAGTCCAAAAACCATGCTTCATAATTATTCCTATCAATCATAGTTCTATTCCTTTAGTTATTAGATAATCTTTAAGTTTCTTTCTTGCTCTGTAAATATATACTTTCACCTGTGAGTTAGTCAAACCCGTGATTTCCCCTATTTCATCGTATGAATATCCTTCATAATCACGGAGCATTACCACGGTCTTTTGTATTTGAGATAGAGTATTCACGGCTTTTTCCAATTGTTCCTTGATATCGCTGTATTCATGAACAAAAGAGTAGGTGTTTTTATTTATAGATTCAAAATCTGCATTTCTCTTATTCTTTCTGAAATAATCTATCATAATATTGTGTGCAATCCTAAACAAATATGATTTAACTCTTTCAAAATCGACATCCTGAACATGTTGCCAGAGACGCATAAAAGTATCTTGCACGACATCATTTGCCGTATTGATATCCCTAACGCTTTTCAGAGCAAATCTGAAAATATTGTCAGAAAATAATTCTACACACTTATTGTATTCTGTTGTGGTCATACCAAAAATTAAATCATATCACTTATCACTTACAAGCAATACGTAAAGATAGAAAAAAAGTTACAGCACGGGATAAATAAATGGGTGTATTTCATTTTTGCACCTAAACCGGCTTCACAATCTTCCTGCGTCAGCTTGCGAGTCCTACATTTCACATTTGAGAGAGATCCTGATACCGGCTTGTTTGAAAACAATTCCAAGACTCAGAAGCTCAAAGAGATTCTGAAGCTGAATTGTTTTAGGCTAATTTTATCTGGGTGTATTTTATTTTTTTTAACAGGCAGCATTTTGTATATTTATGGCGTCTTATTATTATACCGACTAATTTAAAACTTTGATTATGAAAATCATCTATACCTTATTACTTGCATTGCTTTACACAATGGTGATTGCACAACCAACAAATGACTCACCCTGCATCGATGATTCCAATCCTCCATATTTCCTTGGATTTTCCGGTTCCCACACAGGAACGACCTGCGATGCAATAGGGTATAATGACAATCCGAATTTGGATAAAAAAAATGTCAAATGTAATATATCAACAGATGATGATGCTGTTTGGTATAGAGCTAGATTCAATCCGGCTTTTGATGGTATAAATATCAATATAACTAAGGGAAGTATCGGTTCACTTTCTTCAGTTGAAGTATATGTCGGTGATACCAATGCAATATGCAATAATACGGCGATTTTTCGCAAAGCAAAATGCAATGGACTTCCGGTAATAAATATGCATATCGGTTGTTTAGATTCGAATGATTATGTTTTTATCAAAGTCGCATCTAATAGTGATAGCTGTGGAACTTTTACCATTACAGTAAATAATATAAACGATTGTGATATTGCAGATGCTTGTGAAGATATTTCAAGTGCTCAAGAATTGAATCCTGTTACTCCGGATAAAGTAGAGATAAATTATGTTTGTACAGGGGGATGTTTGGATATGGCTTGTCCCGATCCCGGACTTCCCGGGGGATGCGTAGGTTTTGATACAATGCCGACTATTTGGTTTCAGGTAAATGCTGATGCGGATGCTGCACATTTATATACTACTGTTACAACAAATGGTAGTTGGACTCCGGTATGGTCGATATTTTATTCTCCAAATGATGATTGCTCCAATTTAACCAATGCTGGCGGTACAGGGTCATTCCCTTGTAGTTTAGATGCAGAGCCTCCTGCACCGCCACTTATCACCAGAGTAACTAATGGGACATATTATATTGCGGTTTCAGCGAAGGCAGGAGATATTGTAGATGATCCTACTTTTGAAGTCTGCGCTGCTACTATTATTAGTATAAATTATTTTAACTGTCTTAATGATGTAGTATTTGAAATAGTCCAAAGAGAAAATACAGATGCAGAACCTAATGGTCCACCTTATAATGGTCCGTTTTGCTTTGGGGAAGAAATTACATTCCACTTACGGTTTGAATATGATGCAACTCAGACAGGAGACGATTGGTTGCACGGACTGATACCTAAATTTGGATCGGGTTGGGATATGACAGATTTTGATTTTGCAAGCAATCCACCAACAGGTACACCAATGGGTGCCGCAGAGTGGTATGATGAGAATGGTGATTGTGCTCCTTTAGTTATGGAAAATTTTCCTTTCTTATGTACATATACAGATGATGAAGGACATCTCAAATTATGCAACACATTGTATGAAGATTGTCCATGTTACGGTGGAATGATAAAGTACGACACACTTCCAAGTGGATATTTTTGGGTTCAGGAAGGTAGTTCTCCTGATTGTGATGCAAATGATTGTTCTCCATCACGCAAATATGGTATTGGTTCCCCAATTTCTTTTGTTGATTGGACTATTAATTTAAAGGTTAAGGAGTTTAGGACACAACAGGAATGTTTGGAAAATGATAATTTGGGGATTAGCTTTATGATATTTTCAGATAGAGGTGCTGGCTGTTGGGATACCCCTAATAGAGAATGTTTGGTTGATGAGCCACAATTTTCTCCGGTATGGAAAATTGATTGCGATTTTCCTCTTGGGATTAAAGCTTCTCCTCAACCACAAGAAATTTGTTCCGGTTTTGAAGTGAATGTTGATATGACGACAGAAGATGGAAGTATAAATCCAATAGAGATTACTTTTGAGGAAAATCCTAATGTCAGTGGTCAAACTAATCATTATTTCTACAATGGCTATGGAAGAATTAACGATGTTCTCACTATAAATGATGAGATGGTTTGTGACTCACAGATTGTAAATTATTTCGCAAGAATTATCACTGACAATACAGTTTGTGGACAGATTATTGACACTATACAGGTTGTAGTCTATCCAAAACCAAAAATAGTAAAACAAGACAGTACAGTACAATTATTAACCGATGATTTGCCCTATATTTTGGATTTTGATGGAGAATGTGGTTATAGAGGACAATATATGTACAACTGGGAAGATAATTTAAGCGGTAAAACGGGGACAGGCGACAGCATACTTATCGATGATTCATTTGGACTTGGGCTTCATACATTTAGGACAACTATTACAGATAAATTGGGATGTATAGGTACAGGAGATATTTTAGTTGCCATATTGGATGCTAATATTTTATTTATAAACAGTCAAAAAATTGATGTTTCTTGCTTTGGAGAATGTGACGGTACTATTGCAATACTAAATGTATTTAATTCTACACCACCATTGACATACAATTGGAGTAACGGAGACACCTCTGCTTTAGTCAATAATCTCTGTGCAGGGAATTATTTTGTAACTATCACAGATAAAAATGAAAAAACCGTTGTTGATACGATTGTAATTAATCAACCGGAAGAGATAAAAATCACTGTTGATGCTATTCTTGATATTACTAGTAGCAGCAACGGGGGAATTTTTATTACAACCAACAATCATGGAAATTATATCTTCTCTTGGACAGGACCAAATAATTTTACTGCCAATACACAAAATATTTCAAATCTGGAAGATGCCGGGTGCTATACATTTGCAGTAACTGATACCCTGACAAATTGTACAAGAGATACTACGATTTGTATCGAAAATAAGACTTCACTCAAAGATATTGATAATCAAAATTCAGCTTATATTGTTCCGAATCCAAATACGGGTGAATTTAATTTAATGCTTAACGGGATAGCTTCAGGCAAATTGCAGGTAGAGTTAATATCAAATAAAGGTGAAAAAGTTTATTCAAAACAATACATTAAGAGAGAAGAACAGAAATCGCTTAGGTTTAATTTCAATTCACATCCAAGCGGTATATACTTTCTTAAATTGACAAATAGGGATTCCTCAAAAACATTGAGGGTGATGTTGTTTAAATAGTTTTAATATATTTTTATACACAAATCGATTTATTTGCGTTTAATACCAAATGAATAGAGCGTGAATAAAACAGATATAAGAAATTACTCATTGGAACAACTTGAAAATATTGTCAAGTCCTTTGGTGAGCCAAAATTTAAAGCAAAACAAATCTATCAATGGATTTGGCAAAAAGGAGTGATGAATTTTGATGAAATGACAAATTTGTCAAAAAAACTCCGGGAAGAACTAAACACAGCTTTTGAATTCCAAACTTTGATTAAAGTCCATCAACAACAGAGTATCGATGGCACTATTAAGACAGGATGGCGATTAAAGGACGATTCGATAATTGAATCCGTACTTATTCCTGTACCGAAAGACAATAGATATACTCTATGTGTATCGTCGCAGGTAGGTTGTAGTCTGGCTTGTAAGTTTTGTGCAACAGGACAATTGAAAAAAGTGAGGAATTTAACGGATTATGAGATTTTTGAGCAATTCCTGAGAGTCAATGAAATGTCAAAAGAAATTTACGGACATCAGTTGACAAATATTGTCTATATGGGTATGGGAGAGCCATTGCTCAACTATAATAATGTCGTGAAAAGCATAGATAAAATAACAAATCCCTTAGCATTTGGATATTCTACCAAACGAATAACTCTGAGTACATCGGGTATAACCAAGGGAATAAAACGCTTGGCAGATGATAATATCAAGGTCAATATCGCATTATCCCTACACGCAGCAGATGATGTCAAAAGAAGCAAGATCATGCCGATAAATGATACTAATAAACTTTGGGATGTGATACACGCCTTGAGATATATGTATGACAAAAACAAGCCTAGAATCGGCTTCGAATACATTATGTTCAAAGACTTCAACGATAGTATTGAAGATGCAGATAAGCTGATAAAATTGACCAAGTTTTTTCCTGTCAAGGTAAATATTATCGAATATAATTATGTTGAGGGTGTAGATCTAAAAAAAGCAAGTGATGATAAAGTAAATAAATTTGCAAAATACCTTGTTGACCACGGAGTGATGGCCACAGTAAGAAGAAGTAGGGGAAAAGACATAGATGCAGCTTGCGGACAACTGGCTAATAAAATAGAAAAGGGATGATAAAACTATTCCAATAAATAAATAATATCTTTTTTATCCATTTTTATCTTTTCACTATTGTTCAATATATCTTCTGCCAAACGGCTTTTCCTTTGCTGCAACTGCAAGATTTTTTCTTCCAAGCTATCGTGAGAAATAAATTTTACAGCGATAACCTTTTTATCTTGACCAATGCGATGAGCCCTTGCGATGGCTTGTTGCTCTGTAGTAGGATTCCACCAAGGGTCAAGGATGAAAACATAATCTGCTGCTGTCAGATTTAGTCCTGTCCCTCCTGCTTTAATCGACATTAAAAAAGTGCTGATATCATCATTGGAATTAAAATTTTCTATCTCTTTTTTCCTTTTTTGTTGATTCATTTTACCCGAAAGAAATGAATAGCTGATATTTCGCCTCTCAAATTCTTCTTTCAAAATATTGAGATATTTGACATAGGAACTGAATATTAAAACTTTATGCCCTGCTCTATGAATATCTTCCCAATATGTCATAATATCATTGAATTTTCCACTTTCGAATGGAGAATTCTCATCTATGAGCAAAGGATGATTTGCCAATTGTCGCAATTTGTTCAATACCTTTAAAATCTCAAGTTTATATTTTCCCTGTTTTTTATCAAATATTTTTAAAAGATAATTTCTCGCAGCAGATTTTTCTTTGTCATATAGTTTTTTTTGCTCTTGAAGCATCTCCGAATAATGAATTTTAATCATCAGTTCCGGTAGATTTTTTTCAACTTCGCCTTTAGTCCTGCGTAAAAGAAAAGGTTTAACTATTTTTTTGAGTTGCATAAGTTTTTCCTCGTCATTGTATTTTTCCACAGGTTTCAAAAATTCTTTTTCAAAAAAACTGTAACTACCCAGCAATTCTTTGTTAATAAACTGCATTTGAGACCACAGATCTGACAAAGAATTTTCAATAGGAGTACCGCTCAATGATACTTTGTACTTGGATTTGAGCTTTGTTATAGCATTGAATATCTTGCTTTTCCTATTTTTAATCTGTTGGCTTTCATCCAATATAATATAGTCAAAATCAATTTCTTTAAGAAAATCAACGTCTCTTAATGCTGTTTGGTAAGTAGTGAGAATAATATTAAAACCACTTAAAAACGGTATGTTTTTTATGCGTTTTGCTCCGGTATAATTATAAAATGTCAGTGTAGGAGTAAATTTTTGTATCTCTGAAATCCAATTAAAAATCAGTGAAGCCGGTAATACAATAAGGCTGATAAACCGGTTTGATTCAATGTCATTATTTACAGAAAACAAGCTTAATTGAATAATCTTTTGTTGATTATTTTCAGTTTTTTCCAATTTGTTTTCTTTGGTATAAAGAAGTACGGTTAGTGTTTGTAAGGTTTTTCCCAAACCCATATCATCTGCCAGACAAGCTCCCAAGCCCTTGTGTTGTAAATCCAAAAGCCAATTCACGCCTTTAATTTGATATGGTCGCAAATCAGCATTGAGGGACTTAGGTATATTGAACAGTTTTTTGTCATTAGTTTGAGGCACAATATCTACATTTATGCCTGCATTTTCTAAT
>JALVEE010000155.1 GCA_027008645.1 Saprospiraceae bacterium | reverse complement strand
CAAACTGACACTAACTATTTCACAGAGAAACACAGAGAATACCACAGAGAAGCACAGAGATAATAAAACTTTGTGCCTCTTTGTGTCTTCTTCGTGTTCTTTGTGTAACAAAATAAAGAGACCTCTACAAACTGACACTAACTATTTCACAGAGTAACACAGAGATAATAAAACTTTGTGCCTCTTTGTGTCTTCTTCGTGTTCTTTGTGTAACAAAATAAAGAGATCTCTACAAACTGACACTAACTATTTCACAGAGTAACACAGAGAATACCACAGAGAAGCACAGAGATAATAAAACTTTGTGCCTCTTTGTGTCTTCTTCATGCTCTTTGTGTAACAAAATAAAGAGACCTCTACAAACTGACATTAACTATTTCACAGAGAAACACAGAGAATACCACAGAGAAGCACAGAGATAATAAAACTTTGTGCCTCTTTGTGTCTTCTTCGTGTTCTTATGAAGAAGCACGTTCAATAAGAATTGTATTATGTACCATTCCTTTTCCTTTTACTCCTTCACAAACTGTTCATTCCCTATCTTTTTGCCTTTTGACTCTATACTTATATTATATGTACCGGTTGCCAAAGTACTTACATCCATATTTTTTTTGTTTCCAAAGATACTTTCTTCCATCACTTTCTTACCCAATACATCATATATCACAATTTTTCCTTGAATCGATTCTTCCAAATCAATATTCAATATACCTGTTGTGGGATTAGGATAGAGTTTGAGGTTATATCTCTTTCTGTTTTTTGATATATCCTTTGTGGATGTATTAATACCGATGGTTTTATTTTCAAACACCATCAATACCGAGTTATAAGATTCCCTAGTTAAATCAATATCTCGATGACGAAAAATAATAAGCAATTTATCTGTGCCTATAACATACATTTCGCTAATACCAATTTTATCTTTTTCTGTCTTTACTTTCAACACCTTTAATGTATCGAGGATTCCAAAGCCATTAGACTTCAAAAAAAACAAATTTTGAATTCCTCCAATATCTCTAAAAACACCAAAAAACATTTTCTTTTGTATCACAATTGGCTTGGAGATATCAAAATAAAGTTCATTAGTTTTATTATCAAACGATACTTTTTCCAATAGTTTTCCTTTACTGCTAAACATATAGTATCTTTTTTGTAGGTAGAGAGAGCCATTTTGAAAAATACTATCTCTAGCCGATACGATGAAATAATCATCATTTACAAAATCCAAATTAAACTGATATGCCGGCTCTAATGATGTTGAGATATCTACCACATCCGAAAAATTGCCATGTCTATCGACAATTTCATACTTGACAGCAAAAGGAGACTTTATTTCATGGAAAGATGGTTTTATATAATGCTTTAATACCATTGTTGATGTATCTGAAATATCTTTAGAACTTATGTATTTAATTGCTTTCAGCCCTATAGTAGTATCAGTTCTAATTACCGAACTATCCATTAAAGTATGCCCTTGCTTATTCAAAAGGATATATCTGTAATCAACAAAAAATCCAAGCCCTTTTCTATGAATATATAAAAAATTATTCTTCTCGGGATATAAAAATGAACTATTTAAATAATAGTTATAAATAGAAACAGGCATTTGAAGTGTTTGGTTTAATGTATCACTTTTATCAGTAACAATACTATCAATTTTTTCTCCGGTATCAGAATTTAAAGTGATTTGTGACATTACTGCCTTTCCCCACACAAGCCCTGCTTCACCTTCACTCCTTTCTCTGAAAATCATCATTTTTATTGTACTATCAGTATCAATAAAAGGTCTTTGAGCATACTCCCTATTTCCGTTTTCTTTTTGCAGATAGTAATATTTCCAATACAGCTTGCCATCTATTAAATCTAGTTTTTCTGTTATGTGTCCATCAAAAAAAAATTTCTGTATATTCTGTGTAAAGTATATCGCATTATTTTGTACAAGCGGTTTCAAAGGTTGAAATGCCAATATATCATCCTGAAACTCTTCAACTACCGAGTTGTGAGACCATAGAGGTTCGTAATTCTCAAACTCAAAAGATTGTCCATATAGCAACCCTATATGAAACAAAAAAAACATTAGTATTGATGTTTTCATTTTACTATTTTTAATTAATAATTTTATTCTAAATTAAGGGGAAGTTCAATCTCCCTTCCCCTTAATGATATACATTTAATTTTCTGTTATTGGGCCACACTCGTGTTCACAAGTAGGCGATAGCCAACCTGTGCATGGTTGCGGAACCCATGGTTCACATTCTCCAACTTTCTCGAATACAGGGCCACTAGACTCAAGTTCTCCGTCATCATTTCTACACCATTCTGTTGTTCTTTTGCAGCACCCTTCTCCACATCGAATCTGTTCGGGATGAATAAAGGGTGGTTCATTAATTGGTGTATAACAAATTCTATAGCATAAATCTCTAGAGAAATTAGATGTCGCATAAGTATTTGGGCAAGCTATATCTGTTCCAACTAATACTCCGGCCATCATTTCTTCTACTATCAATGATGCTCTATAAATAAAAGCATCAATTGACTTGTAAGCATCCTCACTGTCCATCCTAAACCAATATTGCCATAAGTCTCCACATCCTAATCCTGATTCAACAGGATAAGCATTAAAATCACTAAAGCTAAATGAAACCAACTGCCCTGTGACATTATCAATACACACATCTATCGTAAATGAAACATAAGTCTGATCACACCCCGGAGTATTTCCGTCGGGGGGTACAGAAATAAATCCATCAACACCATAATCAAAACAAGTAACTCCAGGATCTTGATTTGTACCGCAGTCCGCACTTCCCGTATTTCTTAAATCTAATTCTTCTAGTTCATTTGTTACTGATAAGCCACTTTCCTTTAGCAGAGAAACTATATTTCGTTCACTTAAAACATTCTCATTTTTCCTGAAATTATCCCTCAATTCTTTTGTATTATTTGTAGTTACCTCTTCCTGCTTAGTACAGGAGTGCCATGTAAACGCCATTGCAAATAGTATTAGCAATGAATAAACCAATAATTTTCTTTTTCCTTTTCTCATAATTGTAGGTGTTTTTATTAAAGAATAATAATATCACCAGTAAAGATAAAGATAAAGATATACAAATTTTTCATAGGTTTTTTTCACAAAAATACAATATTTTCTGCTATTAGTATGGCGTCTAAACAATAATAACATGTGCTAATATTTTATATTGACGTATTATATTATGTTGCGCCCTTTATTTGAAGAATTATTTTTCATTTATTGGATTACATAAATATATTTACAAAATTATATACTGTAAATCATTAATTTAATAATCACACACGACCAGAAACAATTTCCCTTTCCCTTTTTTATCCTCAACCCCCAGCCCCTTCTCCTTTTATTGAGTATAACCCATTTCTTGTATACCATTTTAAAAGGAGAAGGGGAGAGTGAGAGTGTTTAATCCGTGGGATTAGCTAGCTATTAGTTTTTAATATGTTTTTATTGCAGATTTTTCTATTTCTCAAGATCCCTCTATCGTTAAAACACCATCACATACTTCCAATAGATTTTACTAATAACCAGACACAAACTTCCCTCTCCTTTTACATATTTTTCAAGCGTATAAAGCTACGCATAAAAAGGAGAAGGCAAGCCTGTCCTGTGAAATTCATTTATGAATATTTTATCAGTGGGTGAGGATATTTAACTCCTCTCAATATCTATCTTGGTACTGACATTGTCATTTAGTTCAATCGTCTCTGAATCCAAACTATCGACTAAAACAATCTCATCAGCCAAAGTTTCAACCTTGATGTAGTCACCGTATTTTTCTACTGCTTCCTTGACAAAATCATTTGATTCTAGTTTGACTTTTATTCTGTCCACTACGTCAAAATCACTGGATTTTCTTAGGTTTTGAATTCTATTTACCAATTCTCTTGCCAGCCCTTCTGCTTTTAAATCTTCGGTCAATGATATATCCAATGCAACTGTCAAATTGCCGTCACTAGCGACTGTCCAACCCGGAATATCTTCAGCTGTAATTATAAAATCTTCAAGGGTCAATTCAAAATTGTCATCTCCCAATTTTAAATCGTATTTGCCTGATTTCTCCAAAGACTCAATATCTGCCTGAGTAAATTTACCTATCACAGCAGCAGCTTCTTTCATCTGTTTTCCCATCCTTCTTCCCAATGTCTTGAAATTGGGTTTAATTCTTTTCTTAATAATTCCGGCAGTATCTGTCACATATTCAATTTCTTTGACATTCACCTCGTGCAAAATCAAATCTTTGACTTTTTCCACTTGGTTACTGAATTTTTCGTCCAATATCGGAAGCAATATTTTTTGAAGCGGTTGTCTCACTCTCAATTTTTGTCTTTTTCTCAATGACAATACCAATGAAGATATTTTTTGTGCATACTCCATTCTTTGTTCCAAATCAGAATCGATTGCTGCTTCTTTGATCTCGGGATAAAGACTTAAATGCACAGATTCGAACTCTTCCTTATTTGCTACTTCATTTAAGTTTTGGTATAACCATTCGCCAAAAAACGGAGCTGCTGGAGCCATTAATTTTGAAATTGTAAATAACACCTCAAACATCGTTTGATATGCTGACAATTTATCTTTTGACAAATCTCCTTTCCAGAATCTTCGCCTATTCAATCTTACATACCAATTGCTCAAATGATCGTAAACAAAGCTTTGGATTTTTCTCAATGCAGGAGTGAGATTATAGGCATTAAAATCCTGCTTGACTTCTTTTTTCAGTGTATTTAACAATGAAATAATCCATTTGTCAATTTCCGCCCTCTCTTCCAAAGGCACTTCTGCTTGGCTATAATCGAAGTTATCCAAATTGGCATACAATGCAAAAAACGAGTAAGTATTGTAAAGTGTGATAAAGAATTTTCTTGTAGTCTCCTCAATACCGCTTAGGTCAAATTTCAGATTTTCCCAAGGGGGAGAACTCGCTATCATATACCATCTGGTAGGATCTGCTCCATACTTCTCGATAGTCATAAACGGATCTACGACATTGCCCTTACGCTTTGACATTTTCTCTCCTTTCTTATCCAAAACCAGCCCTGTGGAAATCACATTTTTATAAGCTACACTATCAAATGCCATAGTCGCAATAGCGTGCAATGTAAAAAACCATCCTCTCGTTTGATCCACTCCCTCGGAAATAAAATCTGCCGGAAAATGCGTCTTGAATTTATCTTGATTTTCAAATGGGTAATGCAATTGAGCAGCAGGCATCGAACCACTGTCAAACCAAACATCAATCAAGTCAGCTTCTCTTGTCATCTTCTTTCCTGATTCGGAAACCAAAAACACTCTGTCAATATATGGTTTGTGAAGGTCAATCTTGTCATATCCTTTGGAATAAGGATTATCGGTCATAAACCCTGCTTTGATAGATTTTTCTATTTCGCTTGAAAGCTTTTCAACGCTATCTATAAATATTTCTTCTTTTCCGTCTTCTGTTCTCCAAATTGGTAGAGGGATTCCCCAAAATCTTGACCGGGACAAATTCCAATCCTGCAAATTCTCAAGCCATTTACCAAATCTCCCGGTACCGGTATGTTCGGGATGCCAATTTATGGTTTTGTTTTTGGCAATCAATTTATCCTGCATTGCAGTTGTCTTTACAAACCAACTATCAAGCGGATAATACAAAATAGGTTTGTCTGTTCTCCAGCAATGCGGATAACTGTGTACATGCTTTTTGATATTAAATGCTTTGTTTGCCAATTTTAGATGTACAGATATATCCACGTCGATATTTTCCCAATTCGGATCATCCTTATAATTCTTGACATATCTATTTGAGAATTCTCCCATCCCGTCGATAAATTTTCCTTGCTTATCTACCAAAGTCAAAGAACCAATACCGTATTTTTTAGCAACAGCCATATCATCAGCACCGAAAGAAGGTGCGATATGGACTATACCCGTACCGTCTTCAGTAGAGACAAAATCTCCCAGAATCACTTTAAATGCAATACCGTCTTTTGGTTGATGGTATGGCATCAATTGTTCGTAATCCAACAATTCAAAATCTTTACCTTTGAACTTGGCAGTGACTTTACAAGGAATCAATTTGTCATTTTCAGGATCAAAACTATCAAAATCCATTGCCAATTGTTCATCGGTAAACCATTGGGACAAAAGATTTTCGGCTAATATCAAATTTACTTTTTTCTTGGTATATGGATTGTATGTTTTTACCATTACATAATCTATCTTGTGTCCTACTGCCAATGCAGTATTGGAAGGCAATGTCCAAGGTGTGGTCGTCCAAGCAAGAAAATGAACATCTTCGTCTCCTAATCCTTCGTATATAAACTCTGATTTATCATTTCTTACCAATTTGAATTGAGCTACCATAGTAGTGTCTTTGACATCTTTGTAGCAACCCGGCAAATTCAATTCATGAGAGCTCAATCCTGTACCTGCACCCGGAGAATAAGGTTGAATAGTATATCCTTTGTAAATAAGACCTTTGGTGTAAAGATTGCCAAGAATATTCCAAACAGACTCGATATATTTATTGTCAAATGTGATATATGGATTATCCAAATCAACCCAATATCCCATTTTCTCCGTAATATCGTTCCATTGATCTACAAACTCCAATACCGTTGTTCTACACTGTTGATTGTACTCTTCGACTGTGATTTTTGTGCCGATATCTTCCTTGGTAATTCCAAGTTCTTTCTCCACTTTCAATTCCACAGGAAGCCCGTGAGTATCCCAACCCCCTTTACGCTCGACTCTCTTTCCTTGCATCGTTTGATAGCGGCAAACCATATCTTTGATAGCGCGACCAAACACGTGGTGAATACCCGGTTTCCCATTTGCAGAAGGAGGCCCTTCATAAAAGATAAATTGATTATCATGAGGTCGCTGATCAACACTTTTATTGAAGACATCCTTATCTTTCCAGAACTTCAATATTTCTTTATCTATTTCCTGAAAATTCAATCCTTTATACTCCTTGTATTTAGCCATAACAGATTCTGTTTTTATTAAGCGCGCAAAGGTACAAAACATTTAGTAAAACAACTAATATATGTTGTGGGAAGGTGTATTTCATTTTTTCGCATTTAATGTTGTTTTTTCTTTTTGCATAGACCACCCCTCTTATGAAATTAATCCGTTTTACTTCTATAAAATACAGCAATGTGCCTTTAGGCAAAAAACATGTGTAAGAAAATCTATACTAATTAAAATGCGTGCCGTAGGTACGCTATATTAAATTCATCAACAAAACTTTCTTGTGAAAAAGTGAAAAAATGAAATGCACCTGAATAGTCTCCAAATTTATTTGGAGGTAGTGATGTGTAATACCCCATTTTTTTTAGTGCGCTTTAGCGTACTTATTGAAATTTCGCAATTATAAAAAAATATCGATTACCCCCCCCCGATATTTAAATTCCGCTGCATCTAAATCGCTAACAGAATATACACCTTTTTAGTCAATCAAAACAAAAGTGGTATTTTAGTGTTTTAATCATCAGGAAAAGTTAATTGGTAAGTACTATGTTACTCACTGTATCTAATAATAAAAATATAAATAATGAACAATAATAAATGCATAATCTGTAGTACTGATTCTAATCAAGTGCCATTGATAAAGTTTGATTTTAAAGGTAAAGAATATCATATTTGCACGCAGCATATACCGGTATTAATCCATAAAGCTAATCAACTTGGAGATATTTTACCCGGGATGGAAAATGTAGAGAACGGGTAGCTTACCATTCGGATTCTTCACCTACTTTGACACTTGTAGCATTCAGTACCTCAAATGATTTTGAAGAGTCTTTATGTATAAAAGCAACGATTGTAACATTTGAGTTTTTATATTGTCCGAGCTTGACTCCCTTAAAGGTTTTCTCTTGGATTTTACCTTTTTCCAAAGAGATGAGATTTCCTGATTTTTTAGTTAAAACTTGGCGCAATACATGACGGTGTACATAATTGCCTCCACCTCCTGATTGAGCTCCCGGTGAAGACTCTGGGACAAAATCCTCAACTACATATACTGTCAAAAAAGCAGTATCAATACCTGTATTGGAAGCATATTCAATAGTTATGTCAAGGTTATTATTCACGATCTCTGTCTTGGCTTTTATCCCTACATCAGTACCACGCGAAAATCTATAGTCCGCTTGAACAGCCCAACTTTTTTCTTTGTCTATTGTCCTATCTACTACTGTATTTGGAAAAGATATAATCTCAAATGCGGATAGCAACATATTTACTACGCTTGGATACTTCACTTCAAATGGATCATCATAGTGCAATGATACACCGATAAAGTGTACTTTGTCCCCATCCAACAACGCTTCAAAACTTTTGGCTCCTTCAACGCAAAAGGAACACCACTCACCTCCGAATTCTTCAATCAATACTTTTTTAGAGAATTTTTCAGGTATCTGATCAATGGGTTCGGTTTTATCACAAGAAGCTGTCAAGAATATAAGTAAAGCTATTAAGACTAAGTTGAAATTATTTTTCATAATATACACCGGTTTAAGCAGTTGGACAAATTAAATTAAAATTTTCAAAAATCACTTCTAAAACTAAAAATCTGTTTTCACTTGAGCCAAAGCGTCTTTGACCTCTTGGCTCAAGACAGACGTCTTGACTCTACTTGCCATCTCTTTAATATACAAACAGAAATATCTTTAGTATTGTTGCGATAAAAACAAATTGAAAATCAACTATTCCTGATTAAACAGCATATAGAGGATATAATCCAAGCCATTTATTTTATCGCCTGCGTAAATGGCTTCTGCCAATTTTATCTGTTGAACAGGTGTAAATATAAACTTTACAAAATCTTTGCCTTGAACTATTTTAGGACTATTGGTTTGAGGGTCAATATTCCAGTTTTTAGGCATTGCGACTTCCTTTTCATCATCCAGGATAAATGCTTCCCAATTCTTTGGGTAGGCGCTAAATCTTCCCCTTGAACTTTGGCCGACTTCCCATCCTTTAGGCAAATTCACTAATCTTCCATCCGGGCCGGAAGCGATATTCATTTCTTTGGAATAAACTATCACTCTTCCGTCGCTTCCCATTCGGGTATATAAACCATATTTATTGGTAGATTTTGTCACATTAATCATACAATCGTCGGATTCGGTTACTGTGCAATCCTTCTTTTTTTCTTTAAAATTAACTATTTTTTCTTTATACAAAAGGGGCACTATCCTCCCGTCTTGACCTTCGATGACCATCCAATTTTTTGGAAATGCCACTAAATGTCCGTCTTTACCTTCGTTGATAATCCATCCGTCGTGATAAGTGATATATTTACCGTCAGAACCCTTTCTCAGGTTCCAATTAGCCGGGTATTTGAATACTTTACCATCCAATATAGTATCTTTAATCTCCAAATTATAGTTTTTAATAAAAACAATCCCGTCATTAAATAAGGCTATTGGGCTTTGAGAAAAACCTGATTGGTTTAGTAATAATAACACATATAATAACAATATTCGTTTCATATCATTTTAGTTTAACAATAAATATATCTAATGTTTCTAAAAAAAGGCAGTAAATATTGCTATCGACTGCCTTTTAATTTTGTTTTTTCACTTTAACTGTTATTCAATATTACATTCCGAGTTTAGCTTTTACAAGATTGATTACATTTGTGCTTTCCTTAGCATGTAAAATACCGCCTGTTCCTGCATCAAAAATAAACGTAAAGCCGTTTTCTTTCCCTACTTCATTAATTGCTACTTGTATCTTATCCAAGATAGGTTTATACAATTCCTCACGTTTCTTTGCTAATTTTTGTTGCATATCCACCTCGTACTGTCTAATCTTATTTTGTTCTTGGGTCAAAGCATTTTCTTTTTCCTGCATCTGAATTTTTGACAAATTCCCCTCATTAGCTTCTTTTACATAGGCTTCATAATGCTTTTGGAAATCCTTTGCCATCTTTTGACCGGCATTCAGCAATTGCTGTTGATAATCTTGTAATTTTGAGTCCGCGCCCTTTACATCCGGATGATTTACCAATAATTCTGTCGAATTAATATATCCGAATTTTTGAGCATTTGTACTTGCAATAAACATAAATGATATTGCAAAAATAAAAAAGTATTTAAATTTCATGTATTTGTGTTTTATTAAATTAATTATTAATCTTACGATAAAAATCACTCCTTTAGCGTATCGTTTTATGTAATTAACTATTTGTTAAGAAAAAAACATATAACAATGCTATTGGGATGCTATTTTAATCATAGACTTAATCTTTTTCAAGTTCTACTCTTTCCTTAACAACATGCTTGCTTCTCTCTTCGACTTTGTGTTTAGGCTTTTCTATTTCTTTCATCTCGCTATTGATCTCAGAAGTAATGCTGTTTTTTGCATTATTAAATTCTCTTATACCTTTTCCAAGGCCTTTCATCAATTCCGGAATCTTTTTTCCTCCAAATAACAATAAAACTAACAATGCTATAAGCAATACCTCCTGTGGTCCCATATTGAATAATAATACTAAATTCATAATTTATTTATTTTGTAAAGTACAAAGTTAAACTTAAATGTTCTTTTTTTCAACTTTTAGACAAAAACTTAATACTTTAGTTTAAATTGTGCCTGCACGAAAACCAAAATGCATAAAAAACTCTTTATTTTTATATCAAGCCAGCTTCAGAATCTCTTCGAGTGCGAAATATTAGGACTCGCAAGCTGACGAAGGAAGATTGTGAAGCCGGTTTAAATCAACTCAACTCTCTTCGAGCTTCTGAGTCTTATAAAAACCCCAAAAAAATGCTACAATTTGATAATTATTTTCTTTTTGTATAAAATGTACAGCATTAGCCAAAAGAAGAAAATATGAGTAATGGCAAATAAAAATGAACCGTTCATATTTCCTGCAATAGGTTGAAAAACATTTTTAAACAACCACCCATATCCTGTTGATATTTTACCTTCTGCATTCTCCCACCTTACTATGTACAGCAAAATCTTCACCCATAAAACATGAACTACAAAGGCAAAAAGAGGATTGATTCCGAATACTATAAAGAAAGAACTCCATTTTTTATATCCTTTGACATCGATTAGCCAATAAAACAATGATAATAACAATGTGCCTAAACCGGCAGTATATAATACATAGGAGCTTGTCCAAAGCGATTTATTGATAGGGAAAACCAAATTCCACAACTGCCCGAGTACGATTAAAACAATGCCATAGCCTAATAATCGATAAAACCAATTACCAAATTTTTGCTTATTGTCTTTGATATATCTTCCTATCAGATATCCTATCATCGGTGTTGCGATTGAAGGCAGAGTTGATAATAACCCTTCCGGATCAAATGGAATACCTTTGCCGTGCCAAACATGATTGTCTCCAAATACTATCAAATCTATTTGCCTTGCAAAATTTGTCTCAAGGCTATATGGCGAATCACCGCCAAATTGCCACATCAACCACCAATAAAGCAAAAGAATAAACGCTATAATATATGGCAAATATTCGCGCTTGAAGCCCAGAATTAAAATTGAGGAAAACCCAAATGCTAATGCAATGCGTTGAAGCACACCCATAATACGCAAATGTGAAATGCCTTTATTATAAAATCCAATATATCCCAATAATTGGGGTAAATATATTACAAGCAAAACAAACACGATTGCTATTAAAAACAGATAGACTATTTTCATCGCTTTGGAAATTCCGGAGAAAGAGATTCTATCTATGATATAAAATGTCTTCTTAACCAACCAAAAGAAAGCGAAGAAAGGGATTAAAGATAATAATAGTTTCTTAAGGATATCAAATAAATGCTCAATAGTGCTACCATCACCAAGGATTCCCTTGAAAAACGGATAATAATTGAGCAATAATCCCATAAAAAAGATTAGAAATGTCCTTTCTATTACTCTTAAAAATGACTTTGGATTTAATTTGTATCCGTATTTGGAAAAAGAAAAAGCCATTGCAACTCCTACAATAAACAGAAAGAAAGGAAAAACCAAATCGGTTGGTGTACAACCATTCCAATCGGCATGCTCAAAGGGAGGGTAAACATATGACCAACTTCCGGGTATATTTACCAATATCATCAATGCAATTGTCATCCCTCTGAAAGCATCTAAAGAAACTAAGCGTTTTTTCATTATTGTTAAGTTTTTAAAGCGGGTCAAAGCAGCCGGCACAAATATAGTAATTTATTTTGAATGGAATGTATCTTTTCAATTAGGTGGGTGCATTTCATTTTTTGCGTTGCGGGTTGATTCTCCTTTAGGAGTCAGAGGCAAAGCAATGGGTAAAGCGAAAAAATGAAATACGCCTAATTAGGTTCAATTCATTTTTATTTTATTCAATTCAATTGGTATCTCCAGGTAATTCTGTCCTTTTGATGCTTTTCTAATGATTTCTAATTCTATTTTCTTTTGAAATTAAATTTATTTTGTATCTTTAGGCAGCATTTTGCGAATTATTATCGTCTTGATAATAGTAGTTTTGTATTTTTCTTTGTATGAATTATGTATTTTATTAAACTAATAAATATCTTATGAATGAATAAAAAGAACTTTTATCTGTCAATTGTATTTATTAGTTTAGTATTTGTTTTGACAGGGCAAGATTTGAATCAGACCAACACAAGGTATTCCCCCCTTTATCAAAATCCTGCTTTCACAGGTGGTTTTTACGGTACGATTCGTCTTGGAGGTACTTATCGAGATCAAGGGAGACAATTAATGGGTGAGGGATTCAAAACTATGAATATATTTATAGATGCTCCTATTTCTATTTCATTGGGAAAGAATAATTGGATTGGTGCCGGTCTCCAAATTTACAATGATAAGGCAGGTGCTGCCCAAATGGTAACACAAGGAGTTATATTGAATATGGCCTACCATTTGTCATTTGATAAAAAATACAAAAATGTACTTAGTTTTGGAGCTCAATACGGGATGATCCAAAAAAAATTGGATGGAGAAAAGATTGAAGTGGCATCAGATTATGTTGATCCGGGGGTGACATTGACAGATAGAGCTGCCTTGAGTGCATACAAGGCGGATTACAAAGACACGAATTTCGGTGTTGCTTTTAAATCAAAATTCGCAAAAGCATCAAGTTTTACTATCGGTATTGCAGCATATCATATTTTTGCTCCAAAATATGCAGGTATTAAATACAATAATTATGTCAATCGAAGATATACATTTCATTCAGGTCTGTATTACAGGCTTACAAAAATATTCATGATCGAACCTCAAATAATTGTGTCTTTGAGCAATAATTCGAGCAATATAATGCCGCAATTCAAATCATTTATCAAGCTCAGTAAAGACAAGAATAAAACAGATATGGTATATTTTGGTCTTGGATATAGAATAAACGATGCATTGCAAGTGATGATGGGAATGAAATACAAAAACTTTGATATTGGTTTTGCTTATGATATTACGATTTCGAGTGCCGCACAATACAATAATCATCAAGGAGGAATAGAATTTGGAGTTTATAAAATTTTCCAAATACACAAGAAAAGAGACGTTACCCCAATTTTAATTTGTCCTGAACTATAAGATTTTATTATGAAGAAATTACTAATATTTTTTTTATTATTGACCGGCTTTTCCGTTTTAGGACAGTCTTCATTTATTTTTAAGAAAGATTTGCCCTGTGTCAACAAGGAATTCAATGTTTTTGTACATGCCGTAAACAATTATAAGTATAAAACAGTAGAAGAAGATGAAGTGAAAGAAGCAATTGAGCGTGCAAATGAATTATTTGCTCCTATTTGCGTTACTTTCAAATTTTGTGAAATGGATACTGTTTTTAATTATAATTACAATAGTTTGGGATCTGATAAAATGGAAGAACTTGATGTATTGTATGTACAACACAATAGAATCAATCTGTTCGTAATTTCCGGCTATTTTCCCAATCCGTATATAAAAGAAGTTGTCACGGGATCAATAGATTCATTGAATAGCAGCAATCTTTATGTTAACGATCTATTTGCTTTTCCCCAAGCTCTTGGTCATTTTTTTGGACTTGATTATACATTCAAAGGAGATAAAGAAGAGTTGGTCAATGGTTCAAACTGTGAGACAAGTGGAGATAAGATATGTGATACTCCGGCAGATCCTTATACATTAATACGTAAACCGAGTAAGTATGTCGATGGTTTGTGCAGGTTTATAAGATTAGAGAAAGATCCGAATGGGGATTTTTATCAGCCTGACGTTACAAACATTATGTCGATATTTTTTGGATGCCATTGTAAGTTTTCATTAGAGCAATACAAAAGAATGGCAGAAAATATATTAAAAGTAAAATCAAAACATTGGTGATATGAAAAAGAACATTATCTACGCAATATTGGTGATTCTATTTACCAATTCATATATGTTTTCTCAAAAAGCTGATGTTACATTTGGTTGTAGTCCTTTGGATGTCCATTTTACTTCAAATAATCTATCAAATTATTATTGGGATTTTGTGGAGGGAAACGCTACATCTACCGATAAAAACCCAAATCACATATTTACCCATCCCGGTGTTTATAATGTTGTGCTATATGAAGGGAAGGGGGGCAAAAAAATAGGTGAAATAAAGATAACAGTTTATGAAGATCCTATTGTTAATTTTGAAGCGGATACTACCTCAGGTTGTACTCCCTTGACCGTTAGTTTTACTTCGGATGTGAGTATAGATCCCGCGATAAAAATATTGGGATACAATTGGGCATTTGGAGATGGAGAACAATCATCGGATAAAAATCCTATTCATATTTATACACAAGAAGGAGAGTTTAAAGTATCATTGGAAATAAAAACGGATATTGTACAGTGTGATGTAACTTATAGTGTAGAAAAATATATCAAAACCAATCAACTGAATATAAACTTTATACCCAGCGTGGATTTTATTTGTGATTATAGCGGCACTATCAAGTTTAATAATATTACTCCCAAAGAATCCGGTAATACATACCACTGGGATTTTGGAAATGGAGAAACATCAAATGAGTACAATCCTGATTCTGTTTTTTATGCAAAAAGAGGAGAGTATATAGTCAAATTGGAGGTAACAACTCCTGAAGGTTGTGTTTTTACAAAGCAAAGAACCATTCGTGTTAGTAAACCTATTTTTGATTTGACATTTAAGGATACTGCTTGCTATTACCAAAGCTTGGTAGATTTTCCTGGGTATCCCCAGTATCCCGGTCTCCCCGCCGTTTTTTACAATAAAACCAAAGCAGACTCATTTACTTGGCATTTGGAAAATAATAGTACCAACATTATTTCAGATACTTTTAATGGTACTGATGTTGCAGTATTATTTAAAAATGAAGGATATAATTCGGTTTATTTTAGAGCCTTTGACAAAAATCATCAATGCTATTCGGATACCACTGTCAGTGTATATGTTGAAAAACCCAATCCGGTCTTTACAATTGATCCGTTGATAAGTTGCAAAGACCCTATCACTATCAATTTCAAGGCGGAAGATACTACCTTGGCAAGATACACTCTTATTATTAAAGATACAGATGTTGCCGTATCAACTAAAAATCCTTTTGGTAGTTTAGATTATGATTTTCCTGAAGGTGATTCTCTTTATTGGCATACGGCAAAACATATAAATCTACAGTTGAATATATTATCAAAAAACGGTTGTCCGGCTTCTGATATACAGGTGTTTACTTTGGTTGAACCCAATGCTCATTTTATTCCTGATGTGGCACAAGGTTGTGCTCCTCTTACCGTAACTTTTGAAGACAAAAGTGAATCTTACGATTCGATTGTAAAATGGAAATACACATACAGTACGGGAGATTCCACGATATTGTTTACCAATGATGAAGATCACCAATACACATTTGAAGAACCTGGAGATTATTATGTGAAACAATTTATTGAAACAGAAGCCGGTTGTCTTGATACTTCAGCTGGGGAGTGGATAAGGGTAGGGGAGCCTATCGCACCGGATTATGAAATAGACAAAACTGAAATTTGCCTTGGAGATTCCATAAGTGTATTGATAAAAAATGATGATCCCCGAATAGATGCTGTACATGTTTTTACGGATGATGATAGATTTGCGCATTGTTGGAAAGACAAAAATCCGTCTCATGTATTTAGTGCTATGCCCGGTGAGTATCCTGTGGTGGTGACTACCGAATATAATGGTTGCTATGTTTATGACACGGCAGCTTATAAAATAAAAGTAAATGGTGCAAAAGCTGATTTAGGCTACAGTATTGATTGTGCTAATCCGAATTCCGTTCATTTTATTGATAAAAGCATCAATTCAGGCAAATTGGTTTGGGTAGTTGATGGCGATACAATATTGGATAAGACATCATTTGATAAATATTTTGACGAAACAGGAATTTACTCAGCTCAAGTTGAAGCTATTGATACGGCCAATGGATGCCCATCAACTGTTGATTCAATAGATTTCCGGATTACAAATATCAAAGCTGATCTGATAGCTCCAAAAAAGATTTGTGACGATGAGTTATTCTTTCTGGATGCAAGTAATAGTGTAGATGTGAACAATGGTTGTGAACAGGGTTATACATGGTATATCCCTACGATTCCAAGACCGTTAAAAACCTTTGAAGATTCTATCCAATTGACTTTTCCAAGAGGGGAAAATTTGGTCAAATTGATAGTTGAGGATATCAATGGGTGTAAAGATACTATTGAAAAAAAGATTCAATCTTACGGTATAGATTTGGATATACAATTTGATAAAGATACGATTTGTGTACCTGCTACGGTGCAGGTAATCAATAATTCCAGTAGTGATACTACTTTGTTTTGGACATGGCAAAACGGTTCAAAAGAGAAAGAACCTATTTTCTCTTATGACAATTCTTATATTTACAATTATACCAATGTTGAACTAAGGGTAAAAGATGCTTTGGGTTGTATGGATTCTTTTTTCCAACAGTTGATAATATACAGACCTAAGGCAAATATATTCATCGATCCCGGAAATAACCTTTGTGTTGGAGATGAATTGACATTTAGTGCTTCGGAATTGACAGAGAAAGGATCAAAACTCAGTTATAAATGGAAACTGGAAGGAATCGATACTTTTAATCAGAGGGTGAATAGTGTTGTAATCGAAAAATCGGGCTTATATCCATTGTACTTGCATTTCACAGAAGAGGATTCAGGTTGCTCAGGAGATAGTTCTACCTTAATAAATGTTGTGGATGTTCCTATTGCAGATTTTTATTCTGATGCCGATGATATTTCTCCCTTGTGCTATCCACATATCATTACATTCAACAATTCCTCTACAATAGACGGTGCAGGATATATCAGATGGATTTTTGAGGGAGTTACATTGTCAAATACGACGGGTAATACTCAAGTAATCGAATTTCCCAAAGGTGAGCATACGGCTACTTTAGTTGCAAGGTCTATTTATGGATGTGCGGATACAATTTCTAAATCTTATATAGTAGTTGGACCTGAAGGTAAAGTGAAATCAGATAAATTTTCGATTTGTATTGGTGACACCATTGAATTTGAACTTATTGACCAAGTTGATGTCAGTAGCTTCAAATGGGACTTTGGAGACGGAAGTACTATTGTTGACGAAAACCCGATTAAACATAGATTTGACAGGGCAATAGATACCACAGATGCCAAAATTGTCCTCAAAAGTACTGACAATTGTGAGGTAAGTATCGATATACCTGTATTGGTTAATGAAGTAATCGCCGATTTTGAAAAATATGATACAACAGTTTTCTGTTCGGGACATGCCTATCTCAATAACTTATCTATTGGTGCTAATAAATTTGCCTGGAATGTAGGAGAAGGAGAGATAAATGATTCCGGCAACCCATTATTTGTCGTCTATCCTTCATCAGGCTCTTATGATATAACCCTAAAAGCAATTAATACCTACAATAACTGCTCGGATGAAATTACGAAAACTATTACTCTGGAACAGTTCAATGCTGCATATGTCGTGCCTAATATTTTTACACCTAACGGTGATGGAGAAAATGATACTTTTGGTCCTATTATGACCAATGATGACTTCAAAGGATTTATAAAATTTAAGGTGTTTAAGGTATATAATAGATGGGGAAATTTGGTCTATGACAATGCAAATCCGGATACCGGGTGGGATGGTATATTTGAAGGAGAGGAAGCACCGGCAGGAGTCTATGGATATCATTTGGAAGCGGATATAAGTGGATGCGAGACTATAGTAAAACAGGGGAATGTTACCTTGATAAGATAAAGAAAAATTTTAATTCTGTAAATAAATGTGAGGGATGTAGTTGTCTATTTGCCAATGTGAATATCGCAACCTGTAAAAGTTTATTCGAATGAAAAAATGCATTTTTATATTATTTTTATTCTTAGGAATTATTATAAAAAATAATTCTCAGGAATATATTAGTCGTCAAGAAGCAATAAGTGATATTGATTTCTTTTTTGATCAAGCTGAACAGATACATCCAAATTTGTACTTCAGTATTTCAAAGGATGATTTGGATAAAATTATATCAAAGGAAAAAGAAAAAATAAACGATAGCATATCAATTGATGATTTTTCGCGCATAATGACAGCTCTTGCCAACTTGATAGGTGATGGGCATACAAATGTTTATTTGTCATCCAATCTGTGGAGGATGTATTATGAGAAGAAAACACAGCTGCCATTTGAAATTAGTATATCCGGAGATAAAATATTAGTTAAAAATCCGGCAACTTTGCAACTTAAAGACAACGATAATATTCTTTCAATCAATAAAATACCGGCAAGTGAATTATTAAAGTTAAAAAAACTTGTTATTGGAGACATGAATTCACTAAAAATCAAAGATATTGAAAAATATTTCTCATTCTATTTATTTATGGGATATGGATTTACAGACAGTATTTCGCTTAATGTCATAAGAAATGGTAAAAAGTTGACTAAATCAGTAGAATTATCCAAACGAAAAAAATATGTAAAGCGAAAAAAATATTCATTCACTTATATTTCCGATTCTATTGGTGTATTAACAATAAATTCATTTTCAGGAATACATAAGAAAAAATATATTCATTTTCTAGATAGTGTTTTTACTGATATTAAAATAAAAGACATAAATAATCTGATAATTGATGTAAGAAATAATGGAGGTGGAAATTCTTACTACGGAGCTTTACTAATGCCATATATAAATGTTGAAAAATACAGATTCAATCAAAAATATTTTATTAAAACATCCAAGCCGGAAAAGAAATATATAAGAAAAAGATTTGTTAAATGGTATTTATATCCATTGTATCCGTTTGCGTATTTTTCAAAAATGGGTAGAATCTTATTATTCAAAAAGAACGGAACAATTACGGAACTAAAACCTGAAGATACCCATTTAAAACTTGATAAAAATTCATTTAAAGGAAACATCTATATTTTGACATCCTCAAATACCTATTCCGCTGCCGCTGATTTTGTAGTTGCTTTTAAATATGCAATGAGAGGATCTATCATTGGAGAAGCTATAGGGCAACCATATTGTGGTTTTATTGATAAAATACCGGTACATCTGCCAAATTCAAATTTACAAGGAGGAGTTTCGTTTAAAAAGTATGAGTTTATCGGAGCGAACAAGGATAATTGCAATCAAGGATTAAAACCTGATGTGCCTATTGATTTTGAAGAATATAAAGAAAAAAACAAATTAAATAAAAAACTGATCGAAATAATAACAAATGTAAAGTAATCTAATAGAACTAAAACAAAACATACGAAATAGTGCATTTATAATCAAAAGACCATAGACAAGTTGAACCTAACAAATTTTATTAATAACATAAGTATTCATTTGTTTTGTCAGATAAATTGAAATTTCAGTAAAATGGCATTTTTGAAATATATTCTTTTAGTTTATGCTATATTTGGCTTTTTGGTGGCTGGAGGCCTATTATTCAATAGAGCTAATAAGGCAAATATTTTTTTAGCAATTTATACTTTTTTGTTCTCTTTGGGGCAATTGGAGTTTTTGTATAATAGCACAAGGTTGTCATATATATATCCACAATTTGATTTTGTAGGTTTGGCATATTGGATGCTGTTAGGTCCTTTTATATGGTTTTATATCAAATACTTCATCAAGCAAGAAAAGTTTAATTGGAGACTGGAGATTTTTCATTTTATTCCGGCCATAATCTACTTGTCCTTTTCCTTGTATATGGTTTTTAATTATTCTGGAATTGAAAGGATGTATTTTGCATGGAATAATTTCAATAGTATAATAATGCCTATAAATTATGGAATTGCTATCCATATATCCTCTTATGCCATACTTCTATTATTTTTTATTTTGAAGTATTCCAAAGATTGGAAAATTGAAAAAAGAATTTATGTCAATACAATAGTATTAATTTACTTCATAACTGTTGTTGTCGAATCTTACCTTACTGTTTATGCAGAAACTTACAATTGGTTTTTGTATTATTTTTTAATAGCATCATCAATTGTTTTTGTAATTGCATACTTTCTATATTTCAAAGCAGATATACTCCGGCAAATATCCAAAAAGTATTATAGCTCCGGTTTGAGCAAGAACGATATGCATAGGATATCAAAGAAAATAATTGATTTTGCTACAAAAACAGAAAATATTACGAAACCAAACCTAAATCTCCAAATGCTATCTGACTCTATCAATGAGAAAAAGCATCATGTTTCTCAAACAATATCCGAAAAAATGAATACCACATTTAATGACATTATCAATAAAAAACGAATTGAATACTCAAAAGAACTACTTTCTATGGAGGAAAATACCAATACTAAATTGTTTGCTATAGCCCTTGATTCAGGATTCAAAAACAAAACAACATTTCATAGAGCATTTGTCAAATATACAGGTGAGACGCCAAATGAATTTAGAAAAAAGAATGTCATTTAATTAAATGACACGGTTTATTTTTCAATATTCAGTCATTTCAATGCAGATATATGCAGTTTTGTAGGTGTATTTCATTTTTTTGCTTTTCTCGTTCTTTGCCTCTGACTCCTAAAGGAAAATCAACCCGCAACGCGAGAAAATGAAAGCGACCAGTTTTGATGTATTTATTAAAAAATAATAAAAAACCATTATTATGAAAAATTCATTCTCATATATGTTATTTTCGCTTGTGTTTGTTTTAAGCTTCTCTTGCAAATCAATAATGCCAGACAATACTGATGATCCCATTGATATAGAAGAAAACCCTACGGATACTTTAAAGGTGTTTTCGTGTAATCAGGATTTTAATTACACTCATCAAAAAGGATGTGATGGAAAGGAATACCCCGATCCCATGACCTCAAAATATATCCTTCCATTTCCGGAGGGGACAGTAGTTAAGACCGGATTAACTAATTGTTCGAGTTCATACCATGGATCAGGGTACCCGGACAGATATGCTTTTGACTTTAATAAACCTGTTGGAACTAAGTTTTATGCTTGTAGAGGGGGCAAAGTAGTTTATGTTGTTGATGATCAACCCAGTGATGGTGGAGGTGAAAAATACGGGAATTGGGTGATTATAGATCATGGCGATAACACATATGGAATATACTTGCACTCCCCAAAATATGGAATATCAGTAGCTGAAGGAGATACAGTAAAACAAGGAGATTTATTGGGTGAAATAGGTAGATCAGGACTTGCAGGATATCCTCATCTACACTTTATTGTTGTCCAAAATGGGTATGAATGGCCGTACGATCCCATACCTATCACATTTAGAAATGTATCACCGGCAGATGTAATACTTAAATCAAATACAGAATACAAGGTATGTAAGTACTAAATGAAAAATATGTTTGTACTGATATAAATTTGATTTTTTCGTACAAATACTTCACATTGTCTTAAAACATGGGTTAAAATTTAAATCTTCCTCCCGGTTCATAATACAATTCTTCCGATTTTTTTCTGTCAAATTTAATTGAAAAGGAAAAGGATGGGATTATTGGTAAAAATGATCTTTGTACCATTTTTTGTTTATATCCGGTCACTTCATAATTGTCATTATAGATCGGCTCCGATACCGGGAACAATCGCATTGCATTTGCCCTGTTATAGACATTGTAAATGCTAAATTGAAAAGTTTTTGTGTTTTTTCTCTTTGATGTCCATGTTTTTGAAATACTGAGATCAAGTCTGTGATATGGTGACATTTTACCGTTATTTTTTGAACCGAAAATATATTGTGGTTGAGGATAACCATATTCTTCAGATGCCCATTCAGGATAATATGAGGCGGTAGGAACTGTAACCCTATTGCCGGAATTATATATCCAATTGGCGGAAAATTTCCATTTCCTTGAAATTTGATAATTCATAACCAATGACAGTTCGTGCCTTCTGTCATAAGCATGCGGATACCATTTACCATTGTTGAGGTAGTCAAATTTGCGATAATTCCACGATAAAGAATATCCAATCCAGCCACTAAATCTTCCTGTTTTTTTATGCAAAAACACTTCAGCTCCATATGCTCTACCTATACCATTGTTGGCAACTATCTGGTATAGACTATCGCTATTGGTAAACAATATTAATGGCGATACTCCTTCCCTCAATTCTACCAATCCTTTCATCTTTTTGTAATACAATTCAAATGAGAAATCCACTTTGTTTTTAGCGAATGTTTTGTGAAGTCCCAAACCCGCTTGCCAGGATGTTTGCCCCGGCAATTTATTGGTTGCAGGCAGCCACACATCAAAAGGCAGTGAAGACTGTGACCCGATAGTCCAATTGATATATTGACTCATTTTGCTCACTCCAAATTTGAGAGCATAATCATTGGGTAAATCATATTTGAGACTGATACGTGGCTCAAGATTAGCATTAATACCCTGTTTCAAACTTACCGTTGATAATCTCACTCCAAAATTAGCACTCAAGTCGTCCGTCAGGCTTATTTCGTCTTCAACAAATATAGAACCTTCAAAATTGCGATAATTCAATTTTTTACTAAATGTCGTGCTATCCAAATGATCAGCGGTAAATATATTGATAGGAGTAAAGCTATGGCTTATCAATTCCATTCCTGTTTTGATATAATGTTTGTCTTTGTACAGATATTCCAAATTCAATTTCAATCCTATATCATTCAGCCCTGTACGGTTTCTGAATTCAAAGTCCTTTTTGTATTCCGTACCGGGATTTTTCTCAAAAGCAAAGGTTTTTTGAAAAAAATGTGAGTTGTACAATATTCCATTAAAAAATAATTTTGGCGACAATTCCTTAAAATATCGCAAGGTGAATGTTCTGTTTCCCCAATTCAACCCTCCGCCACTTTTGACTTCATTACTTTCGCCTGAATTTGATTTATTTACCAGATTATCCACACCTTGATAATAACTCAAAAACAGTTTACTCTTGGGAGTCAGGTTATAATTTACTTTTGCATTAACATCAAGCATTCTGTAATTAAAATAATCGGAAGTTTTTCCTGCATTGTATGCCAATTTCAAAGGAAGTGTGACAATATCAAGGTATGATGACCTTGCGGAAAAAATATAAGATGCTTTTTTGTTTATAGGACCTTCGAGCAAGAGTCTTGATGCAAGAAGTCCAAAACCCAAATCTGCTCTAAAGCGTTTTTTGTTACCTTCTTTCATTTTTATGTCAATAATACTGCTCAATCTACCACCGTAACGAGCAGGAAAAGAAGATTTCCATACATCAAAACTTTTTATTGCATCTCCATTGAATACCGATACAAACCCAAACAAATGTGCCGGATTGTAAACAGGTGCATCATCAAGCAAAATATAGTTTTGGTCAGGAGTTCCTCCTCTTACCGACAGACCGGTCATTCCTTCGATTCCGAGTTTGATACCGGGTGTAAGCGATAGGGTTTTCATTATATCAAATTCACCGAATACAGTTGGTAGTGATTTTATATTTTCGATATTCAAGCCCACTCTTCCCATTTCAACTTTGTCCTGAAGTTTTTCATTTTCTTTTTGACCGAAGATTACAACTTCATCAATTGTCATTTGATTGAGATAAAAGCTTCTTTCAGAGTCTTTTTCTATTTTTATGATTTCTTCAAAAGTATTGTATCCAACATAAGACACTTGCATTTTGTACTCCCCTTTTGGCAAAGAGATGGTATAATATCCGTATGTATTGGAAGTTGTACCTTTTTTTATATCGGGAAAATAGATATTTGCTCCGATCAATGATTCTCCCGATGATTTGTCATAAATATACCCGTGGATAGTATATTGAGCAAAAGCAGAATTGCAAACAAAAACAAAAAATATGGATAATATTATTTTATTCATAATTTTAACAGCTAAAGTTTAATAGTTAAAGAATCCGAAGCACCGAGAAGAAAAATTCCGTATCCGCCTTCAATATTAGAGAACATAACGCTTGGATTACTGACAAAAGGAAGTGGATTGCCATAATATTCTTCCAAATCCATTCCGCTTTGACAAAGTCTATCGGACAAAGAGGAATAAGTATTTAATATAAATTGAATACTATCTAAATCTTTCAATTTGTATTCAGGAGAATAAACGGTTTTTTCATTAGTTATCTCATAAATATTGTTGCCTAAATATTTTGTACAGGGATTGTCTAAAAGATTGAAACAATTGTCACATTCCACAAATTCATTTTTTGATGACAAGAACACATAATCTTCATATTCTTTCCCGTTTGCAAATAGGGTAAGTGAAATGTCATTGTAAGGGAATTGAACTGATTTGTAAATCTGAATTTTATACATAAAGGTAAAATCATAGGAATTAGTTGTGTCCTTCTCTTCTGAAAATTCAGTTATCTTTATGCTGTTTATTAATGCAGGCACCGGCACAGTATCATAACCGCTTTCCAAAAGTTCGCCTTCACTATTAATTTTTATCTTGTAAACATTATTTTCTTGCAGAGTGATATGTGATATATATTTTCCTTCTCCTTGGGATATCATAGTGTCAACAACATCATTGTTCTTAACAATTTCAATCAACGCATCACTCACTACTAATGAATCAGGATTATCCACTTTTGTTAAAGGAGCTATTGTCCTTGTAATCTGCGTACTGAGTTTCTGACCTGCTACCCCACCTGCAAAAACCACCATTTTACTCCCTTCAAAGTCGAGTTTGTAATCCACGTCTTTGATACAGGAGGAAATTGTTAAACCATAAATGATTATTAAAAAATAAAAAAGATATTTTGATTTAAAATTATACATAGAAAAAAGCTATTTTAGTTTTACTGTTAATGTATCTGTACTACTAAGCGCAAAAAACCCGTATCCACCCTCAACATTAGAATAATTAACTGATGGATTGCCTGCAAACGGGAGCGGATTGTTAATTAGTTGTTCATAATCCAAACCACTTAAACATAACTTTTCAGAAAGTGAAGAAAATGTAGCAAAAACAAATTGAACGCTGTCAATATCTTGGGGTAAATAATCAGCTTCATAATCGGAAACCAAATTTATCAATTCATAAGTATTGTCTCCAAGCTTTGTGACACAAGGACTATCAAGTAATCTATAACAATTTTCACATTCAATAAAATTGGATTCTGAATTTAAAAAATAATATATTTGTCTTACTTTATCCCCGATATGCAAATATATCCAAACGGAGTTAAAAGGGTATTTAATAGATTTTGTAGTCTTTATATCAGTATTGAAATGAACATAAATATCTTCTATCCCAAAAGAATCTACTGACTCAACTTCTATTTTCGCATCTAATATTTTAGCACCGATGGGAACAATATCTGATCCACTAATAATATTTGGAAGATTTTTAGCTTTGGCTTTTAAAGAGTATGTTTTTTCTTCTTCGAGTATGACGTTTGACTCATAAAGTCCATTACCAAGAAAGCTCAAAGTATCGATTAAAGAACCGTTTTCAAAAAGCTCAACCAATGCATTATTTACTACTAATGAATCAGGATTATCCACTTTTGTCAAAGGTGCAATAGTCCTTGTAATCTGCGCACCGAGTTTTTGACCTGCTCCACCACCAGCAAAAACCACCATTTTACTCCCTTCAAAGTCGAGTTTATAATCCACGTCTTTGATACAGGAAGAAAATGTAAAGAAGATAAATAAAAGAACAATGTTTTTTAGCATAGTAATGTATTATTAGGTGTATAAACGAAGATACTTAAAAAAATGCTGCTATTCCATGCTTGGAATATGTTTTCCTTGATAGATTCTAGTTGTCAAAATTACGTATAACCTTTGCTGTAGGGGCGTGCTTTATCTCAATCTATCAGTTGATTTGTAGTTAACAAATATATAAGCTAAATATATTGTTTTGTTTTTTACTTCATAGAAAATAGTAGTCTGCTTACTTAAAACAGCTTTTCTTAGCCTCGGCTGAAATGTGGATATAGGGAATAATTTTGGGTTTCTATGAATCAAGTCAATTTGTTTGGATAATTTTGTTTTAAAGTTTTCAACTTCTCTCTGAGTCCACCTAGAATATAGATAATCAATTACTTCTTCGAGGTTTCTAATAGCCTCCTCTGTCCAAAATATTTTATAATCCATATTTTTTCTTAACATCACTATGAGAAACTATCCTACCCTCATCAATATCATTTATTCCTCTTTGAATTCCATGTCTTTGTTGTTCTGTAAGGTCATTCCACCAATCTTTATTACCAGTCCTTGCTTCTTTGACAATTTTAAGGAATTTGAGAGTGTCTATATCATTCAGCCTGGTCAGCCATTCAATTAGTTCTAATTTTATTGTTTCTTGTCTCATATTTCAATTTTTATTCAAAATTACGAATTTTACATTAACTCAGTCACCATACAACAAAGAAAAAAATATTTTGCCCTTTATTTGAAGTCTTCAATTCTTACCACTCCTTACTTTTTCCCATTCCCAAGCGGTGTACATTATGTCTTCAATATTGCGTTTGGGATTCCAATTGAGTAGTTTTTTTGCCTTGGAATAGTCGGCATATATCGCAGCGATATCTCCGGGGCGTCTTTCTGCGATAGAATAATTGAGTTTCTCGCCTGTTACCTTTTCAAATGCGTTGATAGCTTCCAATACGGTTACGCCTT
Organism: Saprospiraceae bacterium; assembly: GCA_027008645.1. Classification (GTDB taxonomy): domain Bacteria; phylum Bacteroidota; class Bacteroidia; order Chitinophagales; family Saprospiraceae; genus JADJGA01. The sequence goes on along the minus strand of JALVEE010000155.1, from coordinate 3,290 downwards.
GACCAATACCCAAATTGATATAATCATATTTTGGAGCATCAGGATTATTGATAAGATATTGTAATGATTTTGTGTGTGCATCTGCCAAATCCATAACGTGAATATAGTCACGAATAGCACTGCCATCTCTAGTGTCATAATCATTGCCAAATACCATCATCGACTTGCGTTTTCCAATAGCTGTCTCGGTAATAATAGGCACTAAATTGAGAGGAGGTAGAGCCGGACTTTCGCCCATCTTTGCCGATTCATGAGCTCCTGCAGGATTGAAATACCTAAGCATTATGGCTTTTACTCCTGTGTTTTGCAGCACGTCCTTAGCTATCATTTCACTCACTTGTTTTGTTCTTCCGTATGGTGATTCTGCCTCCTGAATAGGAGTATTTTCGTCAACAGGAAGTTTTTCGGGACTACCGTAAACGGTACAGGATGAAGAAAAAACAAAATATTTCACATCATATTTGACGATATTATCCAAGATATTGATTAGGCTGTTGATATTGTTGTCGAAGTACAAAACGGGCTTTTCTACTGATTCTCCAACGGCTTTTAATGCTGCAAAATGGATTATCCCCTCGATATCGGGGTTCTCTTTGAATATATTTTCGGTGGCTTCTTTATCCCTAAGATCGACTTTGTAATTTTTGATTTTTTTACCGGTGATAGCTTCTATTCCCTGCAATGCAGAACCATCGGAATTGATATAGCTATCAGCTGATATTACGTCAAAACCATTTTCGATTAGGTCAACAATGGTGTGACTTCCTATATATCCTGTTCCTCCTGTTATAAGTATTTTCATTGTTATTCTTCTTCATTAAGACATAAAAAATTCTCTACTATTTTCTCTGCTTCCCTGAATGTCTCAGGCAGAAAATCATTGATCAGCACCTTATCGAATGTATCCCTGTACTCCATTTCCTTTTTTACTCTGGCAATTCTTTTTTTGAAACTTATTTGAGATTCCGTACCTCTTTTTTTCAATCTCTGCTCCAAAACTTCAAATGACGGTGGTGCGATGAATACCGCCAAACAGTTATCTCCATAAAAATCTTTGATATTTCTAGCTCCTTTCACATCGATATCGAAAACTACCACCTTACCTTTCTTCCACAATCTTTCAATCTCACTCTTTAATGTTCCGTAAAACTGATCTTTATATACTTCTTCCCATTCTACAAATTCCCCCGCTTCAATTTTCTTTTTAAAATCTTCTTTTGATAGAAAATAGTAATCTTTTCCACCTCGCTCATTTGGTCTTTTCTCTCTTGTGGTAGCAGAGACAGAAAAACCTAAAATATCAGGATACTCTTCCAACAGATGTTGTACTACAGTAGTCTTTCCTGCACCGGATGGGGCAGTAAAAAGCATTGTTTTCATGGGGTTTTTCTTGTTTTTCCTTCGTCTCATTTCATCGGTATTTTACAGGACATTTGCTAATTGTTCTTTGATTTTCTCCAAATTGTCTTTCATATTGACAACGAGCTTTTGCAGGGGAGAATATTGGGCTTTTGCCCCCATAGTATTTATCTCTCTACCTATTTCTTGTGCAATAAAATTCAATTTTTTTCCTTTTTCAAATTTGGATTCATCATTGATAATCTCCAAAAAATAATCACAATGTTGCTTCAGTCTTTGTTGTTCTTCATTGATATCAAGTTTTTCCAGATAATACATTACTTCCTGTTCAAACCTGTTCTTGTCAACTTTGTTTCTATCCTCAATTTCCGCTATTGACTTGGAAAGTCTATCTTTGATGATTTTTTTTCTTTCAATATCGTGATCTATTATCGAGGGCAAAGAATTTTTTATTCGAGTTATATTTTCAACGATATCTTTTTTTATTGAAACACCTTCTTGTTTTCTATACTGCATTAACTTATCGGCAGCTTCTTCCAAAGTTGTTATTGTCATTCTCCACTCTTCTTCGCTCAATTCGTATTCGGTTTCCTTAAAGATATTTGGAATTCTTACTATCGAAGGGAAGAAGTCTCTATTCTTTTCGTTCAACTCATCAGCCAATTTGTTTAGCTTTTTGTGATATTCTTTGAATAGATTTTCATTTACACTCAGATTATTGCCATTTGACATATTATTACTAATATTTACATCAAATTTACCTCTTGTAAGTTTATTATGGATAAAATTGCGTATCCACATCTCTTTTTCCGAATAACCTGCCGGATATTTCAGTCTTATATCAGTAGTTTTCCCATTTAAAGAACGAATTTCAACAGTTACTTTACCTTTATCGGTTTCATTGGAAGATTTACCGAATCCCGTCATTGAACATATCATATATCACTATTTTTTGCAAATGTAATACTATTTCCTATTTCCAACAAAATTCACTATTCTTTTGAATTCTTTTCTGTAATCTATATGGTATTTTATCATTGCCTGCTCATGTCTTAATCTAAGCATTGAAAAAGAAATATTCCTCTCTGTGGTTCTCTGTTTTAATCTCTGCGTTAGAAATAGCTAATGTCACTATATAATATAACAAATTTCAAATTTTCAAGTATTTTGTTACACAAAGATACTCAGAGAAGACACTAAGAGACACAAAGTTTATTCTCTGTGGTTCTCTGTGTAATAGCTAATGTCGCAATCGTAATATTTTTATTTGCAGGATATGAAGGAAAAAAAGAATAAAAATCATTCTAAAATCATTGATAAAAAAATAGTATCATAATACCTGTAATTATCTACGACTTATCAATTCTGTTAGATAGAATTATTCTTTCCTTTAAAAAATATTTTTTTAAATTTGTCAACTTTTTTACAACATCCCTATATTGGTTAGTGTTAATTAACTATATTTGTGTAGTTATAGCTAACTAACACCGATTTTTAACAATTAAAAAAATTATATAATATGAAAAATTACAGCAGATATATTCCGGCAACAATTCTATTTTTGTTTGCATCTTTGACTTTTTTCTTGAGTAGTTCTGTTATTTTTGACCTGTTTGGCATAAGGGAACGACAAGGAAATTATGTGCTATTTGTAGTTATTGCAAATTTCCTTTGCAGTCTGATATATTTTGTCGCTGTCTATGGTTTTATAAAAAGAAAATACTGGACTTTATATATTCTATTAGTTTCTCTCCTTATTCTTATTGGAGCATATATAGGACTACAATTTCATATTGATGCAGGAGGTCTTTATGAAGCAAAAACAGTAAAAGCATTGATATTCCGTAGTTCAGTGACGACCTTGTTTTCAATAATTGCATATTACTCAATTAATAAAGTAAAAATATAATAATATATCTGCATATTTCGAT
>JALVEE010000154.1 GCA_027008645.1 Saprospiraceae bacterium | reverse complement strand
ATTGACATTAGTGTTATTTATCAACTTTTGCACTGATATAATATCTTTTTTCTTTATAGAATTTACAATTTTCGATATCTCTAATCCGGTTTGGCTTTTAGATTTTTGATTAATTGTCTTGCAACTTGAAACAAGTACAATCATACTAAAAAAATAAAGTAGAGTTTTCATTTGTTAAAAATTTAGTCCGAAAAACTAATTATAAAAGAACAAAATTGGGAGTGGAAGTTATATCTTTATGGTGTTAAACAAAAAACAATAACTTAAAAAAATACCCGATTTTGAGAAACGAAGATACAGTATTTTTATGAGGAAATCAATTATTATTATATATTTTTCAGCGGAAGAAATTAGTACCGATAGTTCAATAGTCTTTCTTGAGAAGATAGAGCTCGAACGTAAGCTTATAAAATATTTTGAAAAATACATGCCTTAGCATAGAGATTATACTAGAATTAAGCATTTAATTTTATGCCAAATCAAACAACGCGTATCTATGTTAATGCTTTTGATAGTAGGATGTACATGACGTAACATATTTAATACCCCCCCCCTTATTTTATAGATGTATTACAAGGTGAATTAGCTTCATAACCAACTATTTCAAGATTTAAAAATAGTTAAGACAAGAATGCTATACTTGAATTATTGAATAAGGGTAGATAATTATGTAGCCAGTTTACAAAGATGAAAAGAAATTATAACCCGAATTATTCACCACTTTAATTTATATATTGGGATATGTTCTTGAAAATATATGTGTTATGTTCGAAATAATAAAAAAAATTAATACCCCAAATTTGGGATAACGTTTGCTTCTATCTTTATGCATCTGTCGCGTTGCGAAACACTTGAAACATAATAATATATATGCATATTTCGATGCCTTACATCTACATAAAGCTAAAATTATGAATAATCCGGAATAATAGAAATAGATGCAATCGATGATACTATCTGTGGTTATCAATAGTTGTCACTGTTAAAAGGTTATTATGGGCAATTTATCACTAAGATAGGCTAATATGAGGGGGGAGTGTATGAAAATTGTTTTATACCATAATTTGTAGTTTACTATAAAGGGAATCATTCCATAACTACAAAGATTGCAGCTCCATTTATCCAAATCGTAGCATTTATACTTATATAAATCTTTTTTACCTGTGCATTTGCATTTACCTGAGGAAAATATTTGTAAAAATCAGGAGAGGGGATAGTAACTATATCTGTAGCTGTTGGGATAGAATTTATTGACCAATTACCCGCATTATGCCATGAATTACTGATATTTCCTTTCCAATAAGTGCCATATTCATATGCTCCAATATCTGGGTTTGCCATTAGTGGAATAGGATTGTTATCATAGTCGCTAACAGAGAGAGCAATTGTGCCAACATCGATACATGGAGAACTATCCGATAAATGATAATCTGCATTTGCTGCATCAATAAACATTGGATTGTTTCCAATATTATTTGAGATATCCGCATCTTGATTATTGAATGTAGCGACATCGGAAACAGTACCGTTGTATTGATATCTGCAAGTTTGATTTGTACTGTCGCTAAAAACCAAATTATTTTGCATAAGATTATTATAAATGCCTTGACCTAATGAGTCTTTGTGAAATTGAATTCCAACATTATTTAGGGTTTTGCCACAATTATACACTATATTGTTGCGGATAATATTACCTGAAAATTCACCCGGATAATCAAAATTTATCGAATATATCATAATTCCTTCGCTTTCCGTATTTGCGATTACATTATTCTCAATGATATTATTTTTTACCTGAATATTATAATTTGATAATTTTATTCCTACTCCTATGGCATCAGTCTTAAGTGGACTGTCTAGTACACCATCAATAATATTGTTATGAAAATGATTCCTACTTCCTCCTAATTGGTTTTGAACAGAAATGTCGTGAATATAATTGTTGTAGTATTCGCCATCTTCAGAATATCCGCTGTAGGCTATTCTGCCACCGTATATGATATCAGGAGTAGTTAGTTCATTATTGTAAAATTTAATTCCATTTACTTTGTGTAATGAATCGGTCGTATTTGAAGAGAAACTTGCGTGCCCCCAATTTTTAAAATAACAGCTATCAATTTCTATGTCAGACGAACCTGTTGTGACAAATATACCATCTTCACAACCTGAATAATCTATTCCTGAACCTCCCGGGGGCAATGTGGATTGGTCAACTGTGAAATTTGCATCCATATTGCAACTACGTATAAGAATATCTGAAGAATTTTTTATTTTCACACCAACTGCAGCATTTTTGCCAATATTGCAATTTATTATTTTCCAACCTTTGTTATTGTTTAGATATATAGATGAAGACGCACCTCCTTGAAAATCAAGATCGGTAATTTTGATATAATCACTATTGTTCAAACCCATGACATAACTATATGGACTCCAAGAAAAAGTGCTATCATCCGGATTGGTTTCACTGTATAGGTATATTTTTAATTTGTTTTCGGGAGTGATTTTTGTATAATACTCCGTGCCGTATTGCCCTAATAGTGTAGAATCAAGCGCAGGGGGTAATCTTAGCATTTCAGTGCCGTTTTTGAAGAATCTAGCTCCTGCAGTTGTAATTGTCGTCCAGACCGAATCACCCTGATTTGCCCACGAAGGTGTCTGAGGGGTATGTATGTTAATTATTGGTTTTGCTCCAGTACCATAAGCACCATATGTAATGAAATGATTAATTGAACCAGAGGGGTGAGTGAAGCTAATTATCCTATTTCCATTCCATATTTCACCTCTTTTGAATAAAATACTGTCTCCGGGTTCAAAAGAGGAAGACATATTCAATACCTTGGAAATAGTTTGCCAAGCTGAATCAGGGGACAAACCACTATTGCTGTCATTGCCATTTGTAGCATCGACATAGATTTTTTTTTGTCCAGAAAGCGTATTTAATGAAAAAATAAAATAGATAGCACCGACTAAGAATTGGTATCTTAGTAAGGATGAACAGTTTATTTGGAAAGTGCAATCCATTATTTGAATGAGTAAATTTTAATTCAAATCCAAATATACATAAATAGATAAAAAATTGCAAAAGAATAGTTCTTAAAACAAATTTTTTAAGCTCTTAATAGAGGTTTTTGTTTGAGATTCTCTTTTAACTTTAAGTAGATTTTAGAGCCTCATGCAAGAAACTCAGGAGATGTTGATGCAGAATATAAATAAACACTAAAGTAGATATTATTGTTATTATCATAGGAGAAATAATTATGACTAATAGAAAGGAAGTATTTTATTTTAAACAGTTTGCTGTAAAGCATAGCAAAAGCGCGATGAAAGTTGGGTTTGACGGCATACTCTTAGGTGCTTGGTGTGATATTGATAGAAATAGTATAATACTCGATGTAGGAACAGGTACGGGGTTGATTGCTTTGATGATCGCTCAAAGAAATAGTAGAGCAATGATTTGTGCTATTGAACCGGATTGGGATTCGTATTTTGAAGCGGAGACCAATTTTGAAAATTCTCCTTGGAAATCGAGGATTACTCTTAAGAATCAATCATTACAAGAGTTTGCCAAGGAAACCGGGGTGAAATTTGACCATATAGTTTGCAATCCTCCTTATTTTCTTACAGGGCAAAAGTCAATTGAAGATAGAAAAGCAAAAGCCAGACATGCAATCGATTTGACATTTGAAGATTTATTGAATTGTTCTAATTCTTTATTAGTAAAAAATGGTAAATTGTCAATAATTTTACCTCCCGATGAAGGACAAAATCTTATTGAGAAGTCAAAAGATATGAACTTTTCAGTCCGTAAAATATGTGAAGTATATACAAAAAATAAACTTGAGAGAATGCTAATTTCCCTTAGTTTGAATGATACTTCGCCCAAAACAAAATCCTTATTAAAAATTTACACTCCCGAAGGAAATTATACTCAAGAGTATATCGATATGGTAAAAGATTTTTATTTAAAGATGTAGAAACTTCTACAGGCGTATATCATTTTTTGCTTTGCGGGTTGATTCTCCTTTAGGAGATAGAGGCGAAGTGTGTATAAAGCAAAAAAATGAATTGCACCCGCTTTTACTGCTTATTTATCTGACATTACTCAGCTGACTCACTATGAGTTTTGGCACTTATTTTGGCAATTTCCTGCTCGATAAAATAGAGGTTAGTAGGTCCATTGCCAATCAATTTTAGTATGCTAAGTATTTCTTGGAATGTTGCTTCTTCTTCTCTTTGTTCTTCAACAAACCATTGCAAAAAATTATTTGTAGCATAGTCACTTTCCTCAATAGCCAACTTGACAAGTTTATGAATTTGTTGCGTAATATATACCTCATGCCTGTATGTATCTTCAAATACTTCATGGATTGAATTATAATCAGATGGAGGTTGCTTAATTTCGGGGACTATAGCGTGTCCACCCATTTCATTGATATAGTGGAATATTTTCATCCCATGGGAACTTTCCTCTTCAAAATGATTGTAAAGGAAAGCAGCGCTATTGCTAAGTCCTTCTTTATCACACCAAGAAGCCATTGCTAAATAGAGGTTTGCAGAATAAAATTCCTCTTCTATTTGCTTGTTCAGAGCATCGATCATCTTTTTGCTAATCATAATTGTCAATTTTTATCACAAAAGTACGCAAAATGGTTAAAATACGGGTAGTAATTATCTAAAATAAAAAAATAAGGTCAGCTTAAGAATATCTTTGAGTGCGAAATATTAGGACTCGCAAGCTGACGAAGGAAGATTGTGAAGCCGGTTTAAATAAAGCCAGCTTCAGAATCTCTTCGAGCTTCTGAGTCTTGGATTTGTTTTCGATTTCCTGCTTCAGAATCTATTTAAAGCACGAAATATTAGGACTCGCAAGCTGACGAAGGAAGATTGTGAAGCCGGTTTAAATAAAGCCAGCTTCAGAATCTCTTCGAGCTTCTGAGTCTTGGATTTGTAAGGATTTCTTGAAATTTACACTAATAGTTGTTAAAAGAACTAATAAATGGTGTTAGATTGATTCATATAAGTGTCTTGCTTGTGACAAATTAAGATGTTTTTGTCTTATATCAAAATATCATTTGAAGATTTAAGTTAATTTTGTGAAAAATATAAATAGATGTCAGTAAATAAATCATGTCCCGTAGTCTTTAAACAGGTGGACAAACATATAATTAGGGTAAATGCAATCATCGTTTTTGCTTTTCTATTGGGGTTTATCTTTACAGGAAATCCTTTGATGATTTTGGTGGTCCTTGGAGATTTTATTATCAGAGTTTTTTGGGGATTAAAATTTAGCCCTATTTGTTTTATTATAAAAAAGGTATTGAGATTGTCAGGAGTAAAACCTCATTTGATTAATGCAGGACCAAAGATATTTGCTGCAAAAATCGGATTGATATTTGCTGTTTCAGTACTTATCGCTACATTTTTTGGTTTTACGTTTTTAGCTACAACCATTGCTTTAATTTTTATAATTGCAGTTGGTCTTGAGGCTTTTTTCAATTATTGTTTAGCATGTGAAATATTCCCGTATTACAATAAATATTTTGGGTAATTTATTTCAAAAGCTCGCCCATTGCAATTGTAGCCATACTTATTTTAGTATCTTCACATTCCAGTATTTTTTTGCCGCATTCCAATAGGGTAGTACCGGTTGTGAGTACATCATCAACCAATAATATATGTTTTCCTTCAAATAATTGTGGGTTTTTGACAGCAAAAGCATTTTTAAGATTTACGAGTCTTTCTTCGCGTGTCATTTTTGTTTGAGTACTTGTATGACGTATTCTAATGAGATTGTTACGGATAATTGGGATGGATAGAACTTTGGAAATACCTTCTGCAAACTTTAAACTTTGATTATAACCTCGCTGATTTTCTTTTGATTTATACAAGGGAACAGGCACAATGGTATCAATATTTTTAAAATAAGAATCATCTTTTATAATTGCTCCGAATATTTCACCCATTTTTATTGCATATTGAGGTTTATTTCTGTATTTGAGTTCTTGAATTATATCTTGAACCATGCCTTGTTTTACAAAATAGAATAGAGCCGTGCCATGTTGAATTTCTATTTTTCCTTCAAAATGTTGCATGAAATCGTTATCAATAACATTTTCTTGATTTGTGAATGGCAGTTGTGTATAACAATCAAAGCAAAAAGTATCATGCACTTCTCTGTCATTATTATTGCAAACAATACATAAATCGGGATAAAATAAATACAAAAAACTATCCAAATATTCCTTTATGATTTTTAGCATTCATTATTTATTGTCTTTCACTAAAAGATTTTTGTACATTTGGACGGTATTGTGCAATCCGTAGTACAATGCGTCGCTTACCAAAGCATGACCAATAGACACTTCATCGACAAATGGAATTTTTTCATTGAAAAACTTCAGATTATCAAGATTCAAATCATGACCTGCATTTATACCTAAAGATATCTTTTTTGCTACTTCTGCTGCTTTTATGTATGGGGAAATTGCTTCATCCCTATCTTTGTGATAATTTTCTGCAAACGGACCTGTATAAAACTCAATTCTGTCAGTTCCGGTTTCTTTAGCAGCATAAACCATTTCTTCTTCCGGATTTAAGAAAATTGAAACTCTTATTCCGGCATCGTGAAGCTGGCCTATAATATCTATCAAGTAATTGCGATGTTTTATGGTATCCCAGCCTGTATTTGATGTCAGCGCATCAGGGGCATCAGGAACCAATGTGCATTGATGAGGTTTGTTTTTGAGCACAAGTTTCATAAATTTATTTATTGGATTCCCCTCAATATTGAATTCTGTGGAAACAATTTTCTTTAATCTCGGAATATCGCTATACCTGATATGCCTCTCGTCAGGACGAGGATGTACCGTTATGCCGTCGGCTCCAAAAGATTCAATGTCTTTTGATATCTGAAAAATATCAGGGAGATTTCCACCTCTGGCATTTCTGATGAGAGCTATTTTGTTTATATTTACACTTAATCTTGTCATTAATTACATTTATTTGTTGTTGATAATAAAAAGAGTTCTGTTTGTTTTCTTGCAGACACTAAATAAAATTTTAAATTTGCTCAAAATTAATTAATTTGAAGACATTTTTTAGAATATTTGGGCTTATAATTATTTCACAAATATTGGCTTTCGGATTTATTGTGGGAATATCTGCCGGTCAAATATCGAGTATGAATCATATCGATACAAAAACTTTGATTGATAATATCGGTTTGATGCCCTATCTTTTCTACACACAATTGATGTCTGTATTAATACCTGCTTTATTATATTTGTTGATTTTTCACTATAGGGAGTTTGTTGGTTGGATAAAATTGAGATTACCTAATAACAATCATTTTTTCATGTATAGTATTATGCTTTTGTTATTGTCGTATCCCCTTATACAATTATCTGCAGATTTGAATAAATATATGCCATTTGCTGATTTTTTAAGTGAGGAGGGAAATTATATAGAAGATTTGATGAAGCAAATACTTGTGATTAATTCACCTGCTGATTTTTTATTGAAATTATTGGTAATTGCTTTGCTTCCGGCTATAGGTGAAGAACTTTTTTTTAGGGCGATTATCCAAAATGAACTTTTGTCAAGCATTGGGAAAAAAGATATTGCAATAATAATGACAGCTGTGATTTTTAGTGCATTTCATCTTCAATTTGAGGCTTTCCTGCCCCGGTTTTTCCTTGGATTGATATTGGGTTATGTCTATTATTGGTCAGGGAGTATTTGGGTCTCCATTTCTCTTCATTTTATCAATAATGGTCTGCTTGTTTTCTCAGCCTATATGCTTCATGATAAAATTGAAGATATGTCTCCTCAAGGTTCACATGCTATACCGATGTACATAATTTTGATGTCTTTATTAGCTGTATTTGTATTGAGAAAAAAAATGATTGAATTAATGTCTGAAAGAGAGGATAACGAATTTGTAAACGAAGATTAAAAACTATTTATGCTAGATAAAAAAGTACTATATACAAGAGCTTTAACAGCAGTTATATTTGCGGCTGTGGTTATTTTTTTGCTTAATTATTCACGATTAACAATATTTATATTTCTATCTATTGTTGCGTTTTTTACTGCGTTTGAATATATCAAAATAAAATTGAAAGAAAATGCCGGTTTTAGAGAAAAATACATTGCTCCATTTTTATTCGGAGTAGCACCTGTAGCGATTGATTTCTTTACTTCAAAATTGAATTTTGTTGGATTCGATATTCTTCTTGTAGTTACAATCTTATTTGATATATATCTTATGTTCAAATTGTTTTATAATAAGAGTATGGTGGCTAAAAGCGATATCGTTGTTTACTTTGAAGTCTTGTTTTATATAGGCATACCTATTCTTTTGGCAAGCAATCTTCTGCTTAGCAGCGTGGAATCAAAGTCAATATTGTTTTTTATCGTAATACTCCTTATATGGGCCAATGATACCTTTGCTTATCTTATAGGTTCAATGCTTGGGAGACATAAGTTGATGCCTTCCGTATCGCCAGGTAAAACTATAGAGGGATTTATTGGAGGGGGAATTTTTACTATAATCGCTGCTGTTTTGTTAAATCATTACATTGATATTTTTCCTCTTTCTTATTACATTTTACTTGGATTGATAGTATGGATAATTGGAACAATTGGTGATTTGGTAGAGTCCAAACTCAAGCGCTCGTATGATATAAAGGATTCAGGTACGATTATGCCGGGTCATGGAGGATTTTTAGATAGGTTTGATTCTTTTATTTTTGTGTTACCTTTCTTAGTATTATTGACGGTATTGCAGTAAGTCGCATAGCCTAACGTTAGGCGGCTATGATTTCTTATAGCTTGTTAGCGATTTGTGTTTTCTCCGATATTGTATTGTTACAAATATGTGGAATTTATATTTACTTTCTGAATTAATTGGTTTATAAAGCTCCCTTTGAGTCCTGTTTGAACCCTATTTGAGCCCTTTAATTCTCTTTTAAAGTATAAAAAGTTCCAACTCCTGTTTCACCAACTTTAATAATAATTTCAAATTTATTTAACAACTCTGTTAAATCCCTTGTTGCCGTAGCTTTTGCCTTGAGCATTTGCAAAAGCACAAATCCATTTTAAATATTCGTCTCTCCATTTTGATTTTCACTGTATATTTTGACTTTCTTGCATATAAAGTAGTATTTCTGCAAGTATATCAATAACCAATTAAGTTCAATAATTAGGTGCATTTAATTTTTTCGCGTTGCGGGTTGATTCTCCTTTAGGAGTCAGAGGCAAAGAAATGGAAAAGCAAAAAAAATAAATACACATAGTATCTTCAAGGTGCATTTCCTTTTTTCGCTTTTTTACAAGAATTTTTGTTGATGTGTTTAATATAGCGTACCTACGGCACGCATTTTAGTTGGTTAATAGCTTTTTTTACCAATATTTTGTGCCTAACGGCACATTGGTGTTAGTATATAGAAGTATAACGGATTAAATTCAAAAGGGGGGTGGTCTATCCAAAGAGAAAAAATAAGATTAATTGCGAAAAAATGAAATACACCTCAATAAATAATGAAGTTTTGCTTAATTTTTAGAGAATGTTTTTGTTTAATGATAAAGCCAATTATAATCGCTAACTTATTTTTTATTTGTAATTAATTAATATGAGTTATTTCAATACTATATTTTTGAATAGTATGTGATATTTTAGTAGTTTTACACGCATAATAAAATAGATATATGAAAAATCCAAAAATAAAATTATTACTGGGGGATGAGGCAGTAGCTTTAGGAGCTATTGATGCCGGTATTTCAGGTATTTACGGGTATCCCGGAACTCCTTCAACAGAAATTATCACTTTTGTTCAGCGATCAAAAAAAGCAAAAGAGAAGAGTATTCGTTCAGCTTGGTCAGTTAATGAAAAAACTTCAATGGAAGAGGCCTTGGGAATGTCATTTGCCGGTAAGAGAGCTATGGTTACAATGAAACACGTAGGATTGAATGTCGCTGCTGATGCATTTGTTAATTCTGCTATTTCCGGAGTAAATGGGGGCTTGGTTATTGCAGTAGCTGATGACCCGTCAATGCATTCATCTCAAAATGAGCAAGATTCCAGATTTTATGGAAAATTCGCAATGATTCCGGTTTTAGAGCCCTCAACACAACAAGAAGCTTATGACTTGACAAGATATGCTTTTGATTTGTCCGAAAAAGTCAAATTGCCGGTTATGATGAGGCTGACTACCAGATTAGCACATTCCAGATCAGGTATAAAAACCTTTGAAGCAAGAGAACAAAATAGATTGGATGCTCCTACTGAGTCCTCTCGTTTTATATTAATGCCGAGTAATGCAAGAGGTAGATATAGGTCTTTGATTGATGCACAAACTAAATTAACCGAAATTTCGGAAACAAGTGGAAATAATACTTTTTACGAAGGAGAAGACAAATCATTGGGTGTAATAGCTTTTGGTATAGCTTATACTTATTTGATGGATAGTTTTAGAGCTAAACCCAATCCCTATCCGACCTTGAAAATCAATCAGTATCCGATTCCTAATAATTTGGTGAAAAAGATATTTGATGAGTGTGATAAAGTTTTGATTTTGGAAGAGGGGTATCCTATTTATGAGGAATTGCTTCGTAATAATATTGATTTGGATGATAATGACAATATCAAAGGCAGACTCTCTGGGGATTTGCCGAGAACAGGTGAATTGAATACGGATTTTGTTGCAAAAGCCCTTGGTATGGACGTTGTCAAAGAAGAGAAACTTCCGGAGATCGTGGCGAATAGGCCTCCTGCGATGTGCATTGGTTGTGGACACAGAGATTTGTATGATGAATTGAATGAGTTAACCAAAGAAATAGGTGATAGAAAAGTTTTTGCAGATATAGGTTGCTATACTTTGGGCGCATTGCCGCCTTACGAGGCAATAGATACATGTATTGATATGGGAGCCTCTATTACGATGGCGATAGGTGCTGCCGATGCAGGTATTTTTCCTGCGATTGCTGTAATTGGTGATTCCACTTTTACACATTCCGGCATTACAGGATTATTGGATGCTGTTAATGAGAAAGCCAATATTACTGTTCTTATTTCGGATAATTATACAACTGCAATGACAGGTGGGCAAAATACTGCTGCTACGGGTAGAATCGCCGAAATATGTAGAGGAGTTGGGGTGGAAGAGGAGCATTTGAAACTGATAGTACCTCTTAAAAAATTTATGAAAGAGAATGTTGATATTATTAGAAATGAAGTCAACTACAACGGTGTTTCAGTAATTATAGCACAACGAGAATGTGTTAAGTTTTATAAAAATATGTAAATTATGCAAGACAATATAATTTTAGCAGGAGTAGGCGGGCAAGGGATTTTGTCAATTGCTGCCGCTTTGGCGATGGGCGCATTAAATCGTGGTT
>JALVEE010000153.1 GCA_027008645.1 Saprospiraceae bacterium | reverse complement strand
ACAATAATTAATAGCCATTTGATAAAGGGTTTACTGATTGATCCAATCTTCTCTTGTCTCTTGCAATTGCCATACACTACCGCTGTTTTCAAGGCTTGTAAACATTGGCATCCAATCTTGTGGACCTGCAGAATCTGTAAGTATTCTGTATCTTCTCAATTGCAAAATAGTATCCAGTGGATTGATCAATAATGGACATTGCTCTACACATGCATTGCAAGTAGTACAAGCAAAAATCTCTTCATCTGAAATTAAATCAAAAAGGGATTTACCATCATCAAAATTTTCAGCTGTTAATTTAACATCATCTCCTTTCATATCTTCTCTGATATATTCTGAGTTTCCCGATCTTATCTTTTTTCCTACTTCTTCCGCTCTGTCCCTGACCATCATTACTATTTTTCTAGGGGATAATTCCTTGCCTGTAATATTTGCCGGACAATTATCTGTACATCTACCGCATTCCGAACAAGTATATGCATCCAGTATATTTTTCCATTTCAAGCCGGTGATATCTTTTGCTCCAAATTCAGGAATTTCCTCCGACATTTCCATAGCTGCATCACCACCTTCCGTAAGTCCCATCATAGATTTTACCTCATCCATTATCACGGGCATATTCTCCATTTCTCCTCTAGGAGTTAAAGATGTGAAAAAAGTATTGGGAAATGCAAATAGCAAATGCAGATGCTTTGAAATAGTAAGATAAAGGATAAATCCAAATACTACTAAAACGTGCAGCCACCAACCAAATCTTTCTAAAAAATGAAGAGTTCCCGTACTAAAACCGTTAAATATTCCATCTGCCAAAATACTTGAAATCACAAATCTTCCCGTATGATGATAGTGTTCGGGAAGCCTGGATTGCAATACCAAGTCGGAACTATTTGCTAAAAATATTCCTGTCACAAGCAATATTTCACCAAACAAGATAAGGTTAGCATCTTTGAATGGCCATCCTTTCATTTCCGGTTTGTGGAATCTTGGTACTTTTAATATATTTCTTCTGTAGAGAAAAATTATTGTAGCTATTAATGCCAAAACGGATAATACCTCAATAGTGGATATCAAAACTGTATAAACACCGCCAAGATATCCTGATAGAAATCTGTGAGTTCCTGCTAAACCGTCAACCAATATTTCGATTAATTCGATTTGGGTAAACAAAAATGCCAAATAAATGAATAAATGAAATAAAGCGGGGATAAAGTACTTGAACATTTTCCCTTGACCCAAGGCGATTAATATCATTGTCTTCCATCTGGCGGATTTGTCATCAACCAATTCATAGTCACGACCCAATTTTATATTAAATACAATGGCTGAATAAGCTTTGTAAGACAAAAAAATCGTAGCCAAAGTTACTATTAGAAAAAATATTTGTTGCATCATATTTTAAAAAATTTAGAAAAATTATTGCTAAAATATGCATATTATTTGATTTGTGCTATTTTTACATTCAAATAATGATAAATATGAAAATTTTAGATAGTTTACAAATAAAAAATAAGATTCAAAGAATGGCATATGAGATTGCTGAGTCCAATTTTGATTTTGATAAAATTTATTTTTTAGGGATCAATAATAATGGATATAATTTTGCCCAAATGCTTAAAAAGAGTCTGGAAAGTATCTGTGATATTGAAACAAAATTAGCGAGAATTACGCTAAAACCCCAAGATCCGGTCAATAATGATATTGTAGTAGATATTGATGAAAAAGAATTAAACGGACAGACAATTATAGTGGTGGATGATGTTGCCAATACCGGCCGTACCCTGTTTTATGCCATGAAAGTTTTGATGAATATAACACCTTTGGTTATAGAAACTGCAGTCTTAGTGGATAGAATGCACAAATCGTTTCCTATAAAAATAAATTATGTTGGGCTGAGTTTCGCAACTACTATTCAAGATAATATTCTTGTTGATTTGGATAAAAGTGGAAAAGAAAACGTTAAATTAGTTTAAAACAAAATGATTTTTATAAGGTTTTTTGATTTTTTATTAAAGAAAAAGATAAAAGAGGACAGTAGTATGAAATACCTTTTGGTAGGCCTTGGAAATATTGGGGATGAATATATCGAAACGAGGCATAATATAGGATTTAAAATAGCCGATGCAATCGCAGAGAAAGCATATGCTGTATTTAAGCCCGGGAAGTTGGCAAGTATGGCGACTTTTAAATATCGGGGACGTCAGGTTTATCTCATTAAACCTTCGACATATATGAATCTGAGTGGAAAAGCTGTTTTGTATTGGATGAAGAAACTGGATATAAAAAAGAGTAACCTTATTGTTAATGTTGACGATATCAACCTTGATTTTGGAAAGCTAAGAATACGAAAAAAAGGTAGTGATGGGGGGCATAACGGATTAAAAGATATACAGAATTATCTTGGTAAGGATTATAATAGAATTAGAATAGGCGTCGGAAATGATTTCCACAAAGGTCAGCAGGTTGATTATGTTTTAGGAGAATGGACACAGGAACAAAAAGAAGCTTTGCCTGAAATAATTGAAAAAGCAGTAAACGCCAATCTCGATTTTGTATTTAGAGGAATGCACAATGTGATAAATACATACAATGCTTAGTTTTTTACGCAAAATAGTATTTCTGACTATTATTTTAAGCAGTAGTAACTTATTGTCGCAGTCTGCATTTTGTAAAATAGACAGTTTTTTTATTCCCAAAAAAGAATTTAGTTCAACGAGATTTTATTCTGCATTAGCTATCGGGGGAGTTATTTACGGTAGTGGTACGTATTTTTTATACGATTCATGGTATAAAGACAATGGAGTAGGGCGATTCCACTTATTTGACGATAGAGGCGAATGGTTGCATATGGATAAAATCGGTCATGTCTATACTGCTTTTAACCAAAGTAGCATTATGTATTCCGGAGCGAGATGGACAGGTTTGAATGAAAACAAATCTTTGATATTTGGAGTGACCATGGGATTACTATTTCAAACAACAATAGAGATTTTGGATGGATTTTCAGAGAAATGGGGCTTTTCTTGGTCGGATATGACTGCTAATGTCGGTGGCGCATCGCTTTTTTACCTACAGAGAAAAGCATGGGGAGAAGAAAGAATCTCTTTTAAAGTATCTTCATACAAAAGGCAATATTCCAAAGCCCTAATTTATAATTCAGGAGGGAAAGGAACTGCTACTCTTGATGATAGAGCAA
>JALVEE010000152.1 GCA_027008645.1 Saprospiraceae bacterium | reverse complement strand
TAAAGAAAGTTTTCTTGACAAATACCAAGACAAACTTTTGATGGCAGTCGCTGCTATTTTGATTATTGTTGCCGGTTATTTTGCATATAAATACTTAATGTTGGCACCAAAAGAAAAAGAAGCTATGGCAGAAATGAGTCAAGCCGAGTTGCAATTTGAGAAAGATTCTTTCACTCTTGCATTGGATAATCCCGGTGAGGGATATATGGGATTTCTTGATATCATCGATGAATATGGCGGAACAAAAGCCGCAAATACAGCCAAATATTATGCTGGAATCAGTTATCTCAATTTAGGCATGTACGATGCTGCAATTGAATATTTGAAAGATTATGATGAGGATGAACTATTGACTGCAATTCCTAAATATGGTGCATTAGGTGATGCATATTCTGAACTTGAGGATTTCGAAAAAGCAAAATCATATTACGAAAAAGCAGTAAATCAAAAACCTAATGAGTTATTGACTCCTTACTATTTGAAAAAACTGGGAATGCTTTATAGAGCTGACAACAAGATAGAAGAAGCTAATAAGTACTTCAAAAGAATCAAAACCGAATTTCCAAGATCAGCGGAAGCTAAAGATATTGATAAATTTATAGCTGAGTAAAAAGCAGCTGTAGAATAAAAAAAGCTCTTCATTAATCTGAAGAGCTTTTTTTGTGCCTAATTTTTACTCAAAACAAGCTGATTATTCCTCTTATTTTTATATCTTTGGATTTCTTAATTTTTCAGGAATAATGGCAACCCTTATTTCAGGAGTTGCTGCAATATATTTATAAAAAAATTTAGCTATAATGTACAAATCAATTATTAAAGTATTATTATTAATATTCATCGCTACTTCTGTCTCTGCGCAAGGTGGAATGTGGCTTCCAAATACGCTTAAAGGGAATATCGAAAAAGACATGCACCGATTAGGCATGAAGCTTAAAGCCGAAGACATATACAGCACAGACCGAAACTCAATTAAAGATGCTATCGTTCAATTTGGTGGTGGATGTACTGCTGAAATCATTTCCCCAAAGGGTTTATTGTTGACTAATCACCACTGTGGTTACGGTAATATCCAACGGCTATCAACAGTTGAAAACAATCTGCTAAAAAACGGATATTGGGCTAAGTCTTTTGAAGAAGAACTCCCCGCAAAAGGTTTGACAGTAACTTTTGTAGATAGGATTGAAGATGTATCCAATGCCATTATGAAAGGTGTTAGCGATAATATGGACAGCAAGATTTCTCAGTCAATTATTGATAAAAATATTGATTCACTAAAAAAAGCGACAGCGATTGAAGACTACCAAGTCATTGAAATCAAACCATTTTATTACGGCAATAAATACTATATGTTTATAAAAACAATTTATAAGGATATCAGACTTGTAGGCGTTTCCCCTGAATCCTTAGGGAAGTTTGGTGCGGATACAGACAATTGGATGTGGCCCAGACACAATGGAGATTTTTCTATATTTAGAATTTATGCAGGAAAAGACAATTTGCCCGCTGAATATTCCAAGGACAATATTCCTTATACTCCAAAACATTATCTACCGGTTTCACTTGATGGAGTAGATGAAAATGATTTCACAATGATATTTGGATTTCCGGGTAGAACGCAAGAGTATTTACCTGCGAGCGCCGTTGATCAAATCGCAAATAAACTCGATCCCGCTCGTATAAAAATAAGGAAAGCAGCATTAGATGTAATGGAAAAACACATGAGAAAAGATGAAGCTACAAGATTAAAATACGCTTCAAAATTTGCCGGAATTGCCAATTATTGGAAGAAATGGATAGGTGAAAGCCAAGGAATAAATCAAGTGAATGCTGTCAAGAAAAAGCAAGAATACGAACAAGAATTTAAGAGAATAGTTGCTGAGCGAAAAGATTTTAGTAAATACAGAGATATTTTACCAAAATTGGATTCTCTTTACAATGCTTTTGAGAAATATAATGTAGCCATAAATAGTATCTATGAAACATTTTCAAGAAGCAATGACTTTATGCGTGTGATGAGCTATCTCAATAGACTAAAAAAATATTATAATAATAATGGAGCCGCCGGATACAATAAATTCAAAGACAGATTGCTTCCATACCTAAAAGGAATGTACAAAGGGCTTGACATAGCTATCGACAAAGAAGTTTTTGAGGCATTAATCAAAAATTATAAAAAAAGTATGAGTCCTGAATTCGTACCAAAAAGCTTATCAAATCTATCCTCCGATGAAGACTTTGCTTATTTCGCTAAGAGTATTTACAATTCTCCTTTTACCGATTATGATAAACTAAAAAGAATCGTTGACACTACCGATATTGATTGGGCAATTGCTCAAATGGATAAAGATCTTGCTTTTAATTTTGCAGGAGAAATATCCAAGATAAGCGATGAATTGGTTTCACCCAAAACTAATGAATTGGAAACAAAGATAAATTCATTGCAAAAAAAATATATGAAAGCACAAATGGATGTTTTCCCTAATAATAGTTTTTTCCCTGATGCCAACAGTACCCTTAGGATAACTTATGGACAAGTTAAGGGATATCACCCGAGAGATGCAGTATATTACGAACCTGTCTCGCATGTCAAAGGAATTATTGAAAAATATGTGCCCGGTGATTATGAATTCGATTTACCGCAAGAGTTCTTAGACATATACCATAAAAGAGACTTTGGCAACTATACAGATAAAACAGGAGAAGTTCCTGTGTGCTTTATTGCTACAAATCACACCACAGGAGGAAATTCCGGAAGTCCTACTTTAGATGCAAATGGTAATCTTATAGGATTGAATTTTGATAGAGTATGGGAGGGAACTATGAGTGATTTGTATTATGACCCGAGTATTTGCAGAAATATCATGGTAGATGCCAGATATATCTTATTCATTATAGAAAAATACGGTAAAGCCAAAAGATTAATTGATGAAATGAAATTGGTACACCCGAAAAAGTAGTTGTATTTTTTCGCAATGCGGGTTGGGTTCTATAATTGATATCCTCACCCCCTGACGAAATATTCATAAATGAATTTCACAGGGCAGGCTAGCCCTCTCCTTTTAATACGCAACTTTACATCATTGAAAAATATGTAAAAGGAGAGGGAAGCTTGTGTCTGGTCGTTAGTAAAAGCTCTTTGATTTTCTTGTGGTGATAAATAGTTTAGCCAGAATTATTATCTTGAATCTAAAATTATCTTTACATAGTTTAAATCACCATTAAAAAGATTATAAGCTATTACTAAAGATTAAGCGTCTTCCCTCTCCCCTTCTCCTTTTAAGTAAAATTTAATAAAAAAAGATAACCCATTAAAAGGAGAAGGGGTCGGGGGTTGAGGTTCTAATGCAGTTTCCTTACCGGCACTCTCTTATCAAACTCCACTACCCTTACATTTTCAATTTTCCCCTTGTCAAGTGAAAACAAAATAATAGTCCTTACAGCGTGAAAACCTTTGATACCGCAAGCTCCCGGGTTCATATGGAGTAAATCATTCTCCTTGTCAGGCATTATTTTTAAAATGTGTGAATGCCCACTGATAAATATGTCCGGATTGTATTCCTTTATCAATCTTTTGGCTTTGGGTGTATATCTGCCCGGATAACCACCGATATGAATTATTAAAACTTTTAAGTTCTCTATCTCAAAAATCAGATGCTCGGGAATATCATTTCTTAATTCATGACCGTCGATATTTCCATATACAGCCCTTGTTTTTTTAAGGGAGCGATATTTATCCAGAGTCTCAATATCCCCAATATCACCTGCATGCCAAATCTCATCGCTCTGCTTCAAATACTTATTGATATCTTCTCCGAAATACGAGTGTGTATCACTTATTAGCGCAATATTTTTCATTACTTTAACAGCATGATTTGCCCTTTTTTGCCACCTTGATATTCTTTTTTACCATTAATATCAACTTTCCAATTGATATTATATAGATAAGCTCCCGGTGGCAATTCACTTCCTCTGAAAGTACCGTCCCATCCTTCTTCAGGATCAGTAGTTTCAAACACTTTTTCACCCCATCTGTCAAATATTTTCATTTCAAACGAAGTGAAATCATAATCTTTCTCTTTGTATTCTGTATCTATCACCATTTTAAATATTCTGTTTAAAGTATCATCCTTACTTTCCGGGAAAAAAGCATTTGGATAATATACTTTGAAACAACTTTCAGCATCTTCAGTATATTTATATAAAAATTTATGTACCCTTACGCTATCACAGAATGTTACTGTTACAGAATATTCACCAGCCTCAGATACTGTTTTAGAAGAGTATTTTTCACCACTTTCGCCAGTGCTCCAAGAGAAATTCATGCCCGAACATTTCAATGTCGGAGAACTAAATGTATATTCCTCGCCGGGGCATAATTCAACGGTATCTCTTTTCTCTTTATCCATTTTTACTTTTCCGCAAAAATCATCCTCAAATCCCTCAATCAATTTAAATCTGGATTCCACATCATCTACGATTAATTCAATTGTATCCATTGATAATATACTTGTAGCAACATCAAATTCATTGACGTCAATCATTTCCTTTGAGGTAGAATCTGCAAGGCAGTTCTCTGTCTCCGCTTCAACTTCAAATTTTGGTCCCGGTTGTGTTTTGCTCAAAAACATATATGGATTCTCATTATTGATATCTCCATTTTCCTTTATTTCATAACAAAATCCTGACATCACAAGAGATTCGTCATCACATATCTCCAATGAGCTTGAGAATACTTCATATTTGTCTCTGTCATTAAATTTATATATTTTGGGATTTGCTCCTTTTTCCAAATTAGAGTTAAAGAAAAACACTTTATTGTTGATCATATAATACATAGGCTTTGGGATCTTATTGTCTCCTCGTTTAAATTTCAAACTGTTATTTGTAAAATATCCCGCCTTGTCAGAATAAAAGCCCTTGGTTTGATTGACAATATCTCCATTTTTATCAAATTTCACCAATCTATAAATAGCAGTATCTTGTTTGGATAGTGTATCTACAACTCCTGTTATTACCGATGTATCTCCTAAGCCGGCAATAGCTACCGGATTATTCAATTCATCAAAAAACAAAGTATCAGGAATAGATTTTGACCACAAAACTGCATCTATTATATCATCATCCAGATCGATACTCATATACCCCGTCCCCTTGTCAAACATTGTCAAATCCCCATTACCATTAATTACAGACGATTTGTGTTCAAACCCATTAACTATCTTTGAACTTAAGATATTTCCATCCAAATCCATTGAGAAAATTGAAGTATTGCCTGATTTATATCCTGACACTATATACAGCACATCATTCTTATCATTTAACAATATATTGGAATATTCAGAATAAATATTGTCTCCATCCTTGGAATGAATCGTCTTAGTCCAATAAATATCCCCGGTAGAATTCATTTTCACTAAAGCCAATCTATAAAAAGGACTTTTTAATAGAAGAAATACATCCCCATTATTATCACCAATCGTAACAGCATCAAGTTTAGTTACACCGGAAACATCATCGATTACAAAATCTTTTACCCAATCTAAACGTCTGCATTCATCAAATTTTGTCATTCTGAATTTTACTGTATCAGAAGCGTCTTGGGGAGTATCGAAAACTATTATTTTACTCCCTGATGGTATCACTTTTGTTGTCAATCCTTTCATAAGATCAACTTTATTAAACATGCTCAATTGCGCATAGCCATTTACAAACAGAAGTACTCCAATTACTAAAAATAAGTATTTAATTTTATTATTCATTTCATATATTTTTTTCTAACTCCACAAATATAGTTATAATTTGTAACGAAAAACATATGTGTTTCATATTTTTTACAATAATTAATAAAAAAAATAATACTTTCAGTGTTAACCCGCATTATTTACGGGTTTTCATAGTGAGAGTTCAAAATACCAACCTTCCCGCCGTACAAAGCACTTCGGCAGGCGGGTAGTAAAGTGAAGCGCAAGAAATTTTTGATGAGTAAATGGACACCCATTTTTGAGGTATAAAATTTTTAAGCATTTCCTTTAATTTGAACACTTCCCTCCTGCGTTCATATCCACTCTCACATTTACTATCTATTTATTGATTATACAAAAAAGCGAAAAAATGAAATACACCTATCCAATATAAAAATAAAATAGTACATTTGTGTTAGTTATCTAAATAGACATTAAAGGAAATAACTTTCCCACTTATTTAAGTTAAAAAAAATAATAATAAAATGGCTGAAGAAAAAAATGTACAACAACAAATAACAATCGATCTTTCTGAAGAAATGGCTGAGGGAACATATGCTAATCTTGCAATAATAGCTCATTCACATGCTGAATTTGTGATTGATTTTGTAAGAACAATGCCAAATGTTCCAAAAGCAAAAGTAAAATCAAGAATTATCCTTACTCCCTCTCATGCAAAAAGACTTTTGGCTGCATTGAACGATAATATAAAAAAATATGAAGCTCAATATGGTAAAATTGATATTGGACAACAAGGTGGTGGAGGCACTATGCAATTTCCTCCTTTAAACTTTACACCTACAGCAAAAGCATAGGACACAAATTTAAAAAAAAGTGATGCTTTTGAGGTTTACCCCGTGAAATCAACGAAGTATTTCACTGGAGGTTGCTGCTTCCTGACCTGCAAGGGAGGATTGAGGTGGGTTCCATTCCTCAATCAAAACTCAAATGATTTTTCAGGATATTTTCCCTGTGAATCCTTGTAAAATTCTTTCATTATCTTCAATTCTTCCTCAAATGTAGGAGCGGGAACATGGGCTTTATCCCATCTGATTGTTTTAGTCTTATAGTCAAAATCAACAAGGACTATTTTCACTCCTGCATCTACTGCGATCCGGTAAAACCCGGATTTTAATCGCTTCACTTTGCTTCTCGTTCCCTCAGGAGCTATATTAAACATAATCTTATCTTCTTTCTTAATCCTCTCTACAATTTGCTCAACAACACTAGCTTTCTTCTTCGCAGGGTCTCGTTCCACGGGAAATCCGCCCAAGGCCTTTATTATAAATCCAAGGGGTGGTTTTAACATACTTGATTTTATAGCAAAAGCAACAAATATTCCCCAATACCACCTATTCAGAATACCTAATGGAAAATCCCAATTTGATGTATGATGCATCACTACCACTATCAATTTATCATCGGTGGGGTGTTCTCCTGTTACCTTCCAACCAATCATCTTGAGAATAAGTCCGGCCAATAATTTCTTCATCTATTACTGATTTTTTAAAACCAAGAACTCTTTCTTCTTCTCCTTCTGGAAGTTGTTCTAATGCCCAAAACACCTAACAAACCTCTCGTCAATTCCCTTGCTACTGTTCTCCCTATTTGTCTTGTCGTAGTGTTTGAAATAATCTTCTCGAAAGTACTTTTTTCTTTTCTGCCCCTTGATTTAACTTCTTTAAAATCGTTATCTACCTTTTCCCTTTGCTCCTCTGAACGCGCGGCTTCCATTTTTTCGGATAGCAATTCATAAGCACTTTCTCGATCAATTGCTTTATTATACTTCGGCACGAGTTCTGAGCTCTTAACGATGCTATCGATTTCGCTTGGTGTCAACACATCCATTCTTGATTGAGGAGCTCTTAGATAAGTATGTACCAAAGGAGTAGGAATACCTTTTTCATTCAGTACCGTAACAATAGCCTCTCCAATCCCAAGTCTTGTAATCAAATCATCAACCTTATAAAACTCCGTCAATGGATAATTCTCTGCCGCTTTCTTTATAGCTTTCCTGTCTTTAGCCGTAAATGCTCTCAAAGCATGTTGAACTTTCATTCCCAATTGACTCAAAACACTATCTGGTATATCTGTGGGATTTTGAGTAACAAAAAATATACCTACGCCTTTTGACCTAATCAATTTAACTATAACCTCTATTTGATCCAATAATGCATCACTTGCTTCTTCAAATACCAAATGCGCTTCATCAATAAAAATCACCAGTTTTGGCTTATCCATATCTCCTTCCTCCTGAAAAATAGAATATATTTCAGCCAACATTTGCAACATAAACGTTGAGAATAATTTTGGTCTATCCTGTAAATCTGTCAGTCTCAAAATCGATACTATTCCTCTACCCTTTTCATCAATTCTCAATAAGTCATTAACATCAAATGACGGTTCACCAAAAAACACTTCTGCGCCTTGTTGCTCCAATTCAACTATTTTTCTTAAAATTGTTCCGAGTGATACCGATGACATTTTACCGTATTGCTCCTCAAATTCCTCCTTACCGTCTTTTGTCACGTATTGCAATACTTTTTTCATATCTTTCAAATCCACCAATGGTATATCAAGGTCATCACAATACTTGAATATTACTGCTACAATTCCTGCCTGCGTATCGTTTAAGTCCAATATTTTTGAAAACAATATAGGGCCAAACTCAGATACTGTTGCCCTTAATCTGACACCTTTTTCATCTGACAAGGTAAAAAATTCGACAGGACTAGCTCCGGGAATAAAAGGCAAACCTATTTTTTCGTGCCTTTCATCTATCTTTGGATGCCCCTTGGACACCGCTGCTATACCACTTAAATCCCCTTTTATATCCATAACCAAAGATGGCACTCCGTTTTGGGACAATTCTTCTGCGATTATTTGCAATGTTTTCGTTTTACCTGTTCCGGTTGCTCCCGCGATTAATCCGTGCCTGTTAAATGTTTTCAAAGGCAATCTGACAAAAGTATCAGTCAACACCTCATCACCTAATTTTGCCGCACCTAAAATAAATGAATCTCCTTTAAAAGAATATCCATTATTAATAATCTCAATAAAATCTTCCTTTTTTCCCATTGTTCTATTTGTATTTGTCTTGAGTTTTCACACTAAAAACTTAAAATATAAAAATATTGTTATTTTTTTTACTTCCACAAAAATAGATAAATTTTTAATACGTTTACTTGCTTTACATATCTTTATAAAAAAATTATATGCAAAATATTATAAAATCATTGTTTTTCATCCTTATTCCTATGTTTATTTCCGCTCAGGAAAGTACGGTTTTTGGTATTATCAGAGATGCTATTTCCAAAAATCCTGTAGAAATTGTCACAGTTTATATTGAGGGAACGACTAAAGCTGTTGAAACAAATAATAAGGGATATTATAAATTATCCGTACCGGCAAATAAGGAGATCAACCTTATTTTTTCCAGAATAGGATATAAAAAAGCTAATTATTTCATAAAAAGTCTGCGAGATGGAGAGAATCATCAAATCAATGCTACCCTCGTACCGGAAGATTCTAAATATGAAATCACAATCACCGGTAGTCGAATCGAAGACGTAGGAATGATTCGTGAGGATATTGAAGATTTGAAATTATTGCCGATTACTTCCGGCAATTTTGAAAGTGTGCTCCCTAGTATCGCCTTGGGGACATCAACAGGAACCGGAGGAGAGTTGTCTTCACAATACAATGTCAGAGGTGGAAATTATGATGAAAACCTTGTTTACGTCAATGATTTTGAAGTTTTCCGTCCTCAATTAATTCAAAATTCAGAACAAGAGGGGCTGAGTTTTCCAAATTCAGACCTGATTAAAGATTTATCGTTTTCTTCAGGCGGATTTGAAGCTAAATACGGCAATAAAATGTCTTCAGTTCTGGATATTCACTACAAAAGACCTACTATTCACAAGGGGTCTGTTTCACTTAGTCTGCTTGGTGGGCAAGGTCATTATGAGGGAAGCAAACAGCTTGGAAAGAACAAATGGAATAAATTGAGAGTACTTACCGGCATTAGGTATAAGGATAATAGATATCTATTGAATAGTCAAAATAAGAAAGGAGAATATATCCCCACATTTTTGGATTATCAAGCTTTCATCACTTACAATATAACAAAAGATCTTCAAATCGCCTATCTGGGAAACTACAATACAAATATTTTCAGATTAACCCCCGAAAGCCAAAGAGAAGTAACAGGAACAGTTAGAACACATATTGCTTTCAACACATACTTTGAGGGACATGAGATTGATCAATTTAAAAACGGTCTGAATGGCTTGTCTTTCACTTATGTTCCTGAAAGGGACAAAAATCCCTATTATCTCAAATTGTTGGCATCTTCATATATCGGATTGGAGAGCCAAAAATACGATATAATAGGACAATACAGATTGAGCCAAATCGAAACTAATCTCGGTAGTGATAATGCCGGAAAAGAAATTCAGCTTTTGGGGATTGGCACACAACATCATTATACAAGAGATTTTCTCTATTCCAATATTTTTACAATAAAACAACTGGGAGGTATCGAAATCAACGATTTTTCTGAAAACGAAAGCTCGCATTTCATCCAATATGGGATAAATTTTCGAAGAATGTCATTTTTTGATAAAATAAACGAATGGGAAAGACTGGATTCAGTTGATTATTCTATTCCTTATACCGATTCGATTGTTTCACTGCAATATGTGCTAAAAAGCAAAAATAATTTAACTAAAGACAGATACAATTTATTTGTTTCAGATACTTATTTCAGGGAAACAGAGAATCTGGAAACCAAAGCTACATTTGGAGTACGTGTAATGTATCGCCCAATCTCAAATGAAATAACTTATAGCCCTAGAGCGCAATTTTCATTCAAACCGCTAAAATGGAAACGGGATTTTGCATTTAAACTCGCCGGGGGAATATATTATCAACCTCCTCACTACAAAGAGCACCTCATACCTGACGGAACGCTCAATCCCGGAATAAAATCCCAGAAATCAATCCATATTCTCGGAGGACTTAGCTATGATTTTTATTGGAAAAGGATTAGCAACAAAAAAATGAAGCTTATCGCTGAATTGTATCACAAACAACTTAGCAATCTGGTATCCTATGATTACGACAATGTACGAATACTTTATTCCGGAAAAAATGATTCAAGGGGTTATATCACAGGCTTGGACTTCAGACTAAATGGAGAATTTGTTCCGGGTGCAGAATCATGGATAAATGTCTCGATAATGCAAGCTAAAGAAAAACTTGATGGTATCCAACATAAGAAATGGAAAGACACACTTTTAGTAAATACAAATTATGTCCCCAGACCTACGGATCGACTAGTAAACGTATCGCTATTTTTTCAAGATTATCTCAAAAACAACAAGAACTTTAAAGTACATTTCAATCTCAATGTAGGTACAGGTGTGCCATTTGGCTTTAAAGATGACAATAAAATTGTTCGAAATAATTTCAGATATCCTCCATACAGAAGAGTCGATGTAGGTTTTTCGTATTTGATTTGGGACAAGACAATGAAAAAAAGAAAACGCCTACACCCATTTAGATTTACAAGAAGTACTTGGGTGAGTTTGGAAGTGTTCAATCTTTTGGGAATAAGCAACCCGTCTTCCGTAAATTGGGTCAGAACGATTACAGGAGGTTATTATGCTATAAAAAACACTTTAACATCTAGAAGAATCAACCTTAGATTTAAAATGGAGATATAGGGCGCTATCTTCATAA
>JALVEE010000151.1 GCA_027008645.1 Saprospiraceae bacterium | reverse complement strand
TTTTGCCGATAACTGCATTAATAATTTCCACCATAGCTACGGCTATGCTGAAAATTATATGCTTTGTTCTCGACAAAAATAACATCAACTTACCCGAAACATTACACTTGACTTGACACTAGGCTTTAACCCGAATTATTCACAAGTATTTCTATTACGAGCTCAAACTACCTGCAATTAAAGGGAATAAAAAAAAGACTGCTCATATACATGCGCAGTCTTCTTTAACCAAAACCTAAATTAATAACCAATCTCTATTTTATTCTTAATTGCTTCTTACTTTTGATAAAATACCACCTTCATCTATTACCACTTCCGCAGTAGTATAGCCCCTGTTTCTAGCTTTTCTCAACGCTGCTTCAGCATCGGATAGTCCTGTATAACCACTAAGGATAAATATAGTCCATTTACCTTTTGACCATTGCTCTATGACCCCAAGGTCTTTTACTTTATTTACATCAAAATACAATGGATTTGTATATGCTGCAAGTTTTATTTTATAATTTCCAACTTCGGCAGGTTTGGAGTATTTTTCATTATTACCAAAAGTATAACTCGACTCCAATAATTCAAGCTCAGAAGAATTCAACAAATCTTCGACTATAAATGCATCTCTAAACCCTTTTCTTTTTACAGAACTTAAAACGGATTTTGCTTCACTCTCACTTACGAAATACCCCAATCTGATTTTAGTTGTTCTTCCTTTCCTCACTTTGTAAACATTTCCATATCTTGTCAACTTCTTGAACATATTGCTTTTCACTCTTGAATGAGACAAAGAAGCCAACTGAATAAAATATACTGTTGAGGGAGATAGAATAACCTCGTCATATGCTATCATTTTGGCACCGTCAAAAGTAAGCATATCGACACTTGCACCCGAGTTACTGACATTTGCTATTGCACTTAGTCTTACATCTGTGGTTTTTGTTTCTTGCAACCCGTGTAAATCAACCGCTTCAGGAATTTCTTCATAGGCTATAGTTTTGTCCGAAACTCTTGATGCAGGTCTTGTGCTATAAATATCATATCCTCCTTTACTTCCCAATCTATTCGAAGTAAGGTATCCTATTTTTTGATTTGACTTCTGTACAAAATACAAATCGTCATTTGGTGAATTAATCCCTTTTCCCATATTCATAGGAAAAGACCATTCTCCTTTATATACATTTGATTTAAATACATCATATCCGCCAAGTCCATTCAAATAATCAGAAGAGAAATACAATGTTCCATCTGAATAATATGGTGTTATTTCATTCCCGACTGTATTGATATTTCCATCTATGCTAACACCATCTGACCACTCTCCATCAATTTTACTTGACTTATAGATATCAAAATTCTTACCGTTTTTATTTGATGAATAATAAAGTTCGTTATCATTATCTCCAAAGCATGCAAAAGCAGTCGAATAATCGACTCCATTGAAAGGCAATGCTTTTTCATTGATAAAAGTACCGTCATTATCTACTTCAGCTATATAAGAGCTCATGTCATTTTCAAGACCGGTAATTTGTTGGGAGCCATTAACAAAACTATTTCTTGTATATACAACATATTTTCCACTGGGCGAAAACCGTATAGGTCCTATACCGGAAAAGTTTTTCATACCTGATTTAAACTCCTCCTTAGTGTTAGTATTTTTATTGTATTTGTATAATTTTGAAGTTTGTCTTTGAATTAAACTTTGATTGGATTTTTTTCCTGTCTCAAAAGAACAATACAATAGATTATTATCCTTTATTTCGACACCAAAATCATCAAAGGCAGATGAAGCTCTTAATTGAGATAAAATATATTTATCACCCAAAGCAAGAATATTTTTAGCAAATTCACATGAATTCACATACTGTTGTGCGATAAACGGATTTTTTGTTTTCATCTTTTTGAATAAAGACTCGGCTCTATCATATAAGCCCAATTTCATCAATAATTTGCCGTATCTTATCTCTTGATAGCTTGAGTGTTTGGGATCTTCGATTACTTTTTCATACCATCTGGCAGCCGAAATCAAATCATTTGACCTTTCGTATGACGAAGCCAATCTTCCCATTGCTACAATATCTTCGGGGTTATTCGTCAGATACTCTTGATATGATTCTATAGAAAGATCATATGCTTTTAGTTTATATTGCATATCGGCTTTCTCTCTACTACCCTGCGCAGAAACTTGCGAGCCAAACAAAAATAGTATTGCAATTAACAAGCTGAGTTTTTGTAGTTTTCTCATTTTTTTTCTAAAAGTTTAGTTATTAAATGTTTTATACATTGCAAATATATAAATAAATCTTTATATCAACACATAATATATGATATTTTTTCATAATACTTGCAATTTTTTATAAAATCCTTTGTTTTTGGAGTAATTTTTCAACTGTTTTATTCAATCTGCTTATCAATTCGGATTGGTTTCTGATAATATCATTAAGCGCGGAATACTTATTGTCCATCTCTTGCCTAAGATTGATTTTTGAATGTGCGAAAGTAGAAATCTTCAATTTCACAATCCACATTTCTCTTATTTCTCCGGCATCCAAGATAATGGGGGGATAATCCGGATTATCAGATTCCAACTCAATTGTTTTTTCTTCTTTAAGTCTGTTTTGAACGCGTTTAACCAAAACATCCCTATCGGTCACCACCACATATACATATCCGCTTTTCACATTATATTCCCAAAGACTTTGATCAACATAGCTGCAAACGATAATCTCTCCCTGCTGTAAAACAGGTTCCATACTGTCTCCTTCTACCTCAAAAGACCTGAAAGTACCGCTATTAAAATATTTCAAGGGCAAGGAGTATGATTCCAAATCTTCTAAATACACAGTATCATTATATTGCTCATTGTATCCGGCTTTTGCTGTGACAGGCACATGCAATATCTTTTCATTATCATTATCATCTACAGCAACGGCTACTACGCTTTCTTCAGTATTAATAAACTTGTTGCCGACTCCCGTAAACAAATAAGTAGGATTTACATTGTAAATAATGGTAGCTTTTCTTATTAACTCAAGTGTTACCGACCTTTCCCCATTTAGGATTTTGCTCCAACTTTGAGGGGTATAATTTAGACTTAAACAAAACTGACGACTCGATTTTACCTTTCCATTGCGCTCCAATTCCCTGAAACACTCTACAAACCTTTTTGTAATATTATTATTCATAAATCAAGTTGATTTTTATTGTTCAAAACATTAACGGCACAAATATATGTATAAATTATATATTTAAAAAAATATTAATATAATTTTTCTATAATTTTTTTATAATTGTATAACAATCCATTATAGGTTATATAATTTTATAACATATTTCATATAAAATAAAAAGATAATATTTAGTGCTTGATCGAAAACAGGTGCGTTTCATTTTTTCGCTTTATTACAAGAAATTTTGTGGGTGTGGCCAACATTGCGTACCTACGGCACGCATTTTAGTCGGTTAATAGCCTTTTTATCCATGTTTTGTACCTAACGGCACATTGATGTAAAAAGGTTATTTTTAATAAATTTTTTGCCGGACAAATGCATATATTCTGAAGTTACAATTCACATAAAATGAAATATTTTATTCTGTTAATGGCCTTTTATTTCTCAAATTCACATACAAATTTGGACATTATTGTCAAAACCTTAATTTATTCTTTAAAATACTATATTAATTTCAAAATATATCATAATTTTATAGCCGAAAATCAAGTCAAGTACACATTCTATTTGATTTGATTTATGAACGAAAAAATTATTATACTTTTAAATTAAACAAAATGATATGAAAGTCGGGATTCCAAAAGAATTATCAAAACAGGAATTGCGTGTAGGTGCTACACCTAAAAACGTGCAAAGACTGCGAAAACAAGGCTTTGAAGTATTCATTCAGAAAGGTGCGGGCCAAAGAGCCAACTACGCTGATAAAGAATACGAAGAAGCCGGTGCTACTCTTGTTGATTCTGCAAAAGAGTTGTACGAAATATCTGATATTATACTTAAGGTATTGGCTCCAACCAATGAAGAAATTGAAATGATGCACAAAGGTCTTGTGACCTTGAGTTATCTATGGCCTGCACAAAATCAAGAATTGCTTGAAAAACTTGCAGCAAAAGGCGTGAATGCTATCGCTATGGATGCTATACCAAGAATATCAAGAGCTCAAAAGATGGATGTATTATCATCAATGGCAAATATCGCCGGTTACAGAGCCGTAATAGAAGCTGCAAACCACTTTGGAAGATTCTTAAACGGTCAAATAACAGCGGCGGGTAAAGTCCCTCCGGCAAAAGTTTTAGTGATTGGTGCCGGAGTTGCAGGATTAGCTTCTATAGGGACAGCACACTCCCTTGGAGCAATCGTAAGAGCTTTTGACACTCGAATGGAAGTTGCAGAGCAAATAGAAAGTATGGGGGCTCAGTTTCTTACCGTCGATATAGAAGAAGATGGTTCTACGGCCTCAGGTTACTCAAAAGTAATGAGTAAAGAGTTTATTGAAGCGGAAATGGCTCTATTTAAGGAACAAGCTAAGGAGATTGATATAATCATTACTACTGCTCAAATACCCGGACGAAAAGCTCCTACATTGATACTAAAGGAGCACGTGGAAGTGATGAAGCCCGGATCAGTGATAGTTGACCTTGCTGCTTCAACAGGAGGTAACTGTGAATTAACTAAAGACGGGGAGGTTTATACTACAGATAACGGTGTTACCATATTGGGAAAACTTGACCAATTACCAACACAAGCAAGTCAGTTATACGGAAACAACCTCTGCCATCTATTGGATGATATGGGAAAAGCAGAGAATTTCAAAATAGACATGGAAGATGATATTGTAAGCAGAGCAATGGTTACTTATGACGGTAAGATAAACTGGCCGCCAAAACCTCTTCCCGTAAGTCCGCAAAAACCAAAAGTTGTGGAAGCTCCGGTAGAAACCGGTCCTACAGACGAAGAAATCGCAAAGAAAAAAGCTAAATCGACAATTATTTCATTAGCTGTAATCGGAGCATTTTTATTCTTATTAGGAAAAGTAGCTCCTGCAGATTTCATGGGGCATTTTACTGTTTTTGTATTATCGGTTTTCATAGGTTGGCAAGTCATTTGGAACGTATCTCATTCCTTGCACACACCTTTGATGGCGGTCACTAACGCTATTAGTGGAATTATTATAATCGGTGGGCTTTTACAAACACAAGACGATTTATCAAATCCAATGACAATTATTGCGTCTATTGCAATCTTAGTTGCAAGTATCAATATAGTCGGAGGATTTTTTGTGACACACCGGATGTTAAAAATGTTTAAAAAGTAGAAATTATGATATCAGCACAAATACAAACAGCAGCATATTTATTTGCAGGAATATTATTCATACTTAGTCTTGGGGGATTATCCTCTCAAGAATCTGCAAAAAGAGGCGTCTTCTACGGTATAGTCGGTATGGCAATAGCCATCCTATCCACTGTTTTAGGCGGAAATGTACATGGACATATTTACATAATTATTGCAATTGCTATTGCTTCTGTAATTGGAATATTAGTAGCGAGAAAGGTCGAGATGACTTCTATGCCCCAATTGGTTGCCATATTGCATAGTTTTGTGGGTTTAGCCGCAGTACTTGTAGGCTTTGGATCTTATCTCGATCCACACACACAGGAGCTAAGTGGAACCGAACATACCATTCACTTAGTGGAAATATTTATCGGAGTCTTTATCGGTGCAATTACATTTACAGGTTCTATAATTGCTTGGGGAAAATTGCAAGGCAAAATCATGAGTAAACCATTGGTTTATCCCGGCAGACATGCAGTAAATATTATTTTGGTAATAATCTCAATAGTCTTGGGAGTATTGTTCACTCAAGCACATGGCACTGACGGAATGCTATATCTATATATTATGACCGCCATTGCAGCATTCATAGGTGTTATGTTGGTAATGGCAATCGGTGGTGCAGACATGCCGGTAGTTGTTTCCATGTTGAATTCATATTCAGGATGGGCAGCAGCAGCAGCAGGTTTTATGTTAGGTAATGACCTTTTGATAATCACGGGAGCACTTGTAGGTAGTTCAGGAGCTATTCTTTCAATAATAATGTGTGAGGCTATGAACAGATCATTCCTTTCTGTTATTTTCGGTGGATTCGGGGCAACTCCAAGTTCCTCAGGAGGAGACCAAGAAGTAGAGGGTGAGGTGACTTCAACTAATCATGCAGAGGTTGCAGAATTATTGAAAGAAGCCAAACATGTGTTGATTGTACCGGGCTACGGCATGGCTGTAGCAAAAGCACAATACCCCATACATGACCTTGTGGATCTTCTACAAAAAGACGGTAAGAAAGTTACATTTGGCATCCACCCTGTAGCCGGAAGATTACCCGGACACATGAATGTCCTCTTGGCAGAAGCCAACGTACCTTACGATATAGTGCTTGAAATGGAAGAAGCCAATGACGAAATGGATGAAACCAATGTTGTTTTAGTAATCGGAGCTAATGATATAGTCAATCCGGGAGCATTAACAGATACTTCCAGTCCGATATACGGAATGCCTGTGATCAAAGTTTGGGAAGCAGACAAAGTTATCGTTATGAAAAGATCAATGGCAACCGGTTACGCCGGAGTTCAAAATCCATTATTCTTTAAGGACAATACAGATATGCTATATGGCGATGCCAAAGATAGCGTAGATAAGATTCTAACAGAATTGAGATCATAATTGATTTCTTCTATTAAAAAAAAGGCTGTCCAATCTGTGACAGCCTTTTTTTACCAATCTATCATATCTGCTCTCGCCCAAAAACAATGGTGATTCTTTTTTACAAAATGGTTTGAGTATATTATAACAGAGTTTCAAAAATATCAGTTGCTTTTTTCCAGTCTTCAGTTTGCGGATTCTTTTTATGTTCATCGATTATTTTCATACTCTTTATCAGAGAAACTATTATCCCTCCTTGAATAAACGGCAACTCCTCTAATAGATCAGTTCCAATCTCATATTTTAAAGGTGGAATCTTCAAATTGTTTTTTAAAATGGGTGATACTTCCAAATCATTGTCTATTACTTTAAAGCTTTTGACTGATTTTTCTAATCCCTCAGTTATTGGCAAATCAGACATCCAAATCACATCTCTACTGTTCAAAGAAGTATTTTTTATTGCGGTTTCCAAGAGTCTTATTGTTATTTTATCAACAAAATCATTCAACCTCACAATATCATTTTTGTCAATATCCAATCCACCTACAAGCCTGAAAAGTTTTTCAAATTTACTAATTCCCATTAGATTTTTCATATTAATTATTTTTTATTAAATAAATCTATAAATTTTCAATATATTACCCTCAATATACATACCAAGCTTTAGCACAAGCCAATATGACATCCTTTTGGTGTTAAATGTGCCAAATAGACGCATTCTTAAACAAAGATGGGTTTAAGACAAATATTTACTACTTCACAGACAATAGGTACATTTTATTTTTTAGCTTTTTCCACGAGAAATTTTGTTGATGTGGGTGATATTGCGTGCCTACAGCGATAAAAGTTTTTTAACCCATGTATTATGCTTTACAGCAGATTGATATTATCATTCAATGCGAAAAAATGAGGTGAGCACATACTTTCAAAAGTGAAATCAAAATTGACATTTCATTAACAATTATAAATTTGGAATATAAAATAATTGATTTTAATTTTACGTTTTATTAGGTCTTTATTGTTTTTTTACGGTGGTACACAGCCATGAAAAAGGAAGAATCAACTAAATCTTTTGTTTTGTAATTTATTAAATCATTTCAGTATGAATGTAGAAATTAATAATATCAGCAAATATTACGGATATCAAAAGGTATTGGACAATGTATCTTTTGAGGTCAAGCCGGGCGAAATTTTAGGTTTTTTAGGACCTAACGGTGCCGGAAAAACCACTACTATGAAGATAATAACCGGATATATTTCTATGGATTCGGGTGATGTGTCTATTGAGGGAAAGTCGGTTAGAACCGGCGAAACAAAATCATCAATAGGTTATTTACCTGAAAACAATCCTTTGTATCTTGATATGCCTGTAGTTGATTATCTTCGCTTCAGTGCAAAATTACAAGGAGTAGAAAAACAAAGTATAGAAAACAGAGTTCGTGAAATGATAAGGCTTACCGGTCTGAATCAAGAGAAACACAAACTTATAGGAGAACTGTCCAAAGGATATCGTCAAAGGGTAGGTTTAGCACAAGCACTTATACACGATCCTGACATTCTTATTTTGGATGAACCTACCACAGGATTAGATCCAAACCAAATTATTGAAATCAGGGAATTAATAAAAAAACTAGGACGAAAAAAAACTGTGATTCTCAGTACACATATTTTGCCTGAAGTTGAAGCTACTTGTGACAGAATACTTATTATTAACAAAGGTAAAATAGTGGCAAATGGCACGTCTGAAAATCTGAGACAACAAGCAGAAGGAAAGAATATTTTAAAAATAAAGTTAGAAATTCCGGAAAATGAATTAGTGATTGGTAAATTGCGAGAATTGCCAAGTGTAGAGGAGGTTATCGAGGATAAAAATGGAGTAACAGGAAAATTTGATATCAAAAGTCATAAGGGGCTTAGTTCAAACAGGGAGATTTTTGATCTTTGTGCCAAAAATAATTGGCCTATAGTTGAAATGATCCCAATTGAGACTAAACTCGAAGATGTTTTTAGAGATTTAACAATGAATTAATAAAAAAAGATATTATGGATGCTATTTGGACTTTAACGAAGAAGGAATTGGCCGGTTTTTTTGATTCGCTCACAGGCTATATCGTGATTGTAGCTTTTTTGGGATTTACAGGCTTCTTTACATGGTTGTACGGGTCTGATATTTTCATAAGGAAGCAGGCGGATTTGGTAGTGTTTTTTAGCATTGCCAAATGGACATTGTTCTTTTTCATACCGGCGATTACCATGAAATTGATTTCAGAAGAAAAAAATACGGGGACATTGGAACTATTGCTTACCAAACCTATAAATGAAAACCAATTGGTATTGGGCAAGTTTTTTGCTGCTTTTTTGTTAGTTGCAATTTCATTGGGTTTGACGTTGATTTATTATATAAGTATTTCTTTTTTAGGCAAAGTTGATCATGGAGCGATTATTAGCGGATATATAGGATTATTGTTATTTAGTGCCGCTTACATTGGCATAGGTCTTTTTGCCAGCAGTGTGTCAAAAAATCAAATTGTAGCATTTTTACTGGCATTATTCATAGGAATTTTTTTTCAAATAATTTTTGATATTCTGGGCAATTCGCTAACAGGTTTTGTTGGAAAGCTATTTGATTTTATGAGTTTATCCGGACATTTTGATTCGATATCAAGAGGAGTGTGGGATACAAGGGATATAATATTTTTTCTTTCTATTTGTATTTTAGGAATACAGTTAGCAAGGGAAAATTTAGCACTTAGGAAATGAGGGGGGTAAGTAGTAGCTTTGAAATTGAAAGCTTAGGTTATGCTTTACGTTAAAAAGCATGAGAGCTTAAGGCTTGGAGTTCAACGATGATTGATAATAAAGATGTTGTAGTATTATGTGAGTATTTTTGAGATGAAATTGATGTGTAAATTGGAATACAAATACGCTTTGGATTTCAGAGAAATAGGGAGACATTTTGGATGAAGTTAGTCCAAAAGTGGTTTTATCGAATAAGGCAAATAAAACTAATAATTGGTTTAGGTTTTTTAAAATGATTATTTTTTTAATAAAAATATATATTATTGAGATATGAAAAAATATACAAATTCATTGGTTTTGATTGGAATTTTGATATTGGTCAATTTGATATCATATAAATTCTTTTATCGTTTGGATCTAACCTCTGATCGTCAATTTACGCTGAGTAAAGCGACCAAAAATATTTTAAAGTCGCTGGAGGATCCTGTGACGGTAACCGCATATTTTTCCAAGAATCTTCCTCCTAATATACAAAAAACGAGAGAGGATTTCAGGGATTTACTTGAAGAATATGCCGGCATCTCCGGGGGGATGGTTGAATACAGATTCATCGATCCTTCCAAAGACGATGAAACTCAAAAAGAAGCATTGCAAAACGGAATCAGACCCGTAATGATTAATGTGAGGGAAAAGGATGAAATAAAACAGCAAAAATCTTTTATTGGTGCAACGGTAAATCTGGATGACAGAAAAGAGATAATTCCCTTTATAAAGCCAGGAACTGCTATGGAATATGAACTTTCGACAGCTATTAAAAAGATTGCTATTGAGAATAAACCCGAAATAGCAATATTGACCGGTCACGGTGAACCCGGTTTGGACAAATTGAGTCAAGTGGAACAATCATTATCCATTTTATATAAACCTAAAATTGTAAATTTGAAAACTGAAAATGAAATTTCGCCTAAATACAAAGTGGCTATAATAATAGCGCCAAAAGATAGTTTTGAAACTACGGATTTTCAAAAAATGGATAGCTATCTTGCAAAAGGGGGACGTCTGGTACTCGCCATTAATAGTGTTGAGGGTGATTTTCAGCATTCAAAAGGTTTGATTGTGAATACAGGCTTAGAACAGTGGCTTAAAACCAAGGGCTTAGATATCGAACAAAAATTTGTAATAGATCAGGATTGCGGAACAGTTTCTGTCCAACAAAAACAAGGTTATTTTACAATGGTAAATCAAGTAAAATTTCCGTATCTGCCGATAATACGTAATTTTGCAGACCACACGATCACCACAGGTATAGAAGAAGTGATGCTGACATTTGCAAGCCCAATGACATTTACAGGGGATAGCACTATACGATTCACAGAACTTGCTACCACTTCCGAGAGATCGGGCACCCAGGATGGCAACAGCTATTTTGATGTTGTAAACAAAAAATGGACATTATCTGATTTTAACCAACCCAATATTCCTGTAGCGGGAATTCTGGAAGGCAAATTGGCAGGTGATGCGGATTCCAAAATGGTTGTTTATTCTGATGGGGATTTTCCGATAACAGGTTCAGGAAGACAAAAACAAAGTAAAAACAATATCAGCTTTCTTGTAAATGCAGTAGATTGGTTGGGCGATGACACAGGCCTGATAGCATTGCGAACCAAAGGTGTGGTTTCAAGACCTATTGAGCAAAAGTATTTGACTGAAGAAGCAAGTGGTAAAAGGACTATGATAAAATACTTGAATTTTTTACTTCCTATTTTATTGATTATATTGATAGGTATATTTATGATGCAAAGAAGAAAAGCTGTCAGAATGCGTAGGATGCAAGAGGAATATTAGTCCGGATTATCCATGAAATAATTTTAGGAGGTCGAGGGACTTTTGGAATATTTGGAAAAAGGTAAGATATTTTTTTTGAGATAGGACTCAATAATTTAATATTGAAATTATATACAAAATTTTGGATATATGAAAAGTAAAAAATCAATAGCGTCCTAAACAATTAAAAAAAAGTTAAAAAAAAGGAGAAGTAATTTAATATCTCAAATTATCTTTGAGTTTGAACAAAAAAACAACT
>JALVEE010000150.1 GCA_027008645.1 Saprospiraceae bacterium | reverse complement strand
GTTATAAATGGGTTTCAATCCGATACCGCGCAGGCGCTTATCGGTCATATATTTCATGTATTTAATCAATAGTTTATCATTTAGGCCGATAATCGATCCTCTTTCAAACAGGTATTTTGCCCAACGCATTTCTTGTTCGGCTGCGTCTTTGTACATAGCGTAGATCTCATTATCCAAGCCTTCGATTATTTGAGTAAAACCTTCGTCCTCATTTTTTCTCAAATCTCTAATAATTTTTTGAGTTATTGCCAAGTGCTCATTTTCGTCTCTGGCAATAAATTTTATTATTTTTGCATTGCCTTCCATTTTTTTGTTTTCGGCAAATGCAAATGAACATGCAAAAGAGACATAAAATCTAACCCCTTCCAATATATTCACGGAAATAAGGGCGAGATAGAGCTTTTTCTTCAACTCTTCAAGGCTAATTTTATTTTTTCCTTTCATTCCGAGTTGTTGAGCCTGATATTTTATCAAATATTGATAGAATGAATTATAATGGTCTGTAACAGATCCGGCTCTTTCCACAATCATCTCATTGGTCATAATATCATCAAAAATCTTTTCAGGGTCTGAATAAACATTTTTTATGATATAAGAATAACTCATAGAATGTATAGTCTCAAAGAAATCCCAAATAATAATAGCTTCCTCTACTTCAGGTAGAGTCACTACCTGTCCAAAGGTTAGGAAAGGAGACCGTCCTTGAACGCTATCCAGCAGAATTTGATACTTTAGATTTTCAGTAAAGATAAATTTTTCTTGGTCTGTCAAGGTATTAAAATCATTAATATCCTTTATCAGAGAAATCTCTTCGGGTCTCCAAAAGAAACTTAACATCCTTTGAGAGAGTTTTTCGTAAAATGGATATTTCTGAACATCGTAGCGTTGCACATTTTTTCCTTCACCGAAAAACATTTTTTCTTTTAAAAAATCGATTTTATTATCGCTGTACAGAGTAGGTATATTTTTTCTCATATTTTTTTTCTTTTTTTTTGTTATACAGAACAAGCACCTCCTTCACAAGAATCCAATTCGATTTCGAAATCCATTGTATAAATTCCCTTTATAGAATTTAATGGTTTACCGTTTGACTTGCCGTTTTTTGATATTTTTATCTGATCCTTTTGGGCTAATTCTTGGGATATCTCACCGGAATTATCATTACTATTGAGATAATATAGAGATTTTAGTCCGTATTTATAAGCTGTCCCTTCATGTCTAATCAAATTCTTTACCGGCACTTTGTTATTATTGTATTTTGATACATCATAATACATATTGGTACTGATACTTTGATCAATGAATTTTTGGAAAATAGCTACAAATTTGAGATACTCTTCATTATCGATATCCCATGCCAAAGTATAATTTTCCTTATATGAATCAAATCCGGGCACTAATTGTTTTAGTGGTCCGAATTTACTCATCTTGGCAATCAGTAATTTTCTCACAGGGTCAATTCCTGCCGTGGAATTTGAGACGATAGAACTCGATGCAGCTGGAGGAATAGCGCTTAGCGCGGAATTACGCAATCCATATTGTTTTACTAGCTTCCTAAGTGATACCCAATCACATAACAATTCATTAGGTGTTACTTCATCAACATTTTTTTCATATGTATCTATCGGAAAAATATTATCCGAATATTTAGTTCTATTATAATATTTACAAGCACCCTTTTCTTTGGCTAGCAAGGCAGAAGCTTTTATCAAACCATATTGAAATCTTTCCATATAGTTATGAATTATTCTTTTGCCATCATCTTCGTTGTAATTCAAATTGTTTTTGGCTAAAAAATTAAAAACATCAGATACACCAATTCCTAAACTCCTGCGATTTTTTGTTGATTTTTCAGCTACTTTTACCGGATATTCCTGATAATCTATCAATTCGTCCAAAAACCTTACAAGTAAATCTGTCAAATTATCCAACTCTTCAATATTTTCTATTTTACCCAAATTTACATTGCTCAAGATGCACATAGCAATCTCACCATCTGTTTTGTTTACATCTGTGAGAGGCTCTGTCGGAAGAGTTATTTCTTGACACAAATTGCTCATGTAGATATTGTCCTTAAACGAACTATGCTTATTGACATGATCTGCATTTAGGATATATATTCTACCGGTTTCATATCTTTCTTTTAATAGTTTCAGATAAAATTCTCTGGCATTTATTGATTTTTTTCTCACGCTGCTTTTGTTCTCGAAGTATTCGTACATCTCAACAAATCTATCGTATTCAGAACTGTAAAAAAGATTGTATAGATCTCTGGTTTCTTCGCTTGAAAAAAGCGTAATATTTTTATTTTCTCTGACTCTGTCCCTAAACAGTTTGTTGAGGGCAATAGAATAATCCATTCTTCGAACTCTGTTTTCATCATTTCCTTTATTGTTTTTCAGTTGGATAAATGTTTCGATTTCCCAATGAAAAAACGGTAAGGTAGAAGTAGAGCCTCCGCCTCTTATAGAATTTTGAGTAAAACTTTTGGTTGTTGCTTCATACATTTTCAAGAAAGGAACTAATCCTGTATGTATAACTTCTCCTCCTCTTATCTGTGCATCTATCCCTCTGATTCTTCCGAAGTTTAAACCTATTCCTGCCCTTTGGGAAGTATAATATCCGACAGCGGTATTAGAATGCATTATCGATTCAATAGAATCCCCAACGTCGATAAGACAACAAGAGCTAAATTGACGTAGCGGTGTTCTCACTCCTGACATTATAGGAGTAGGTAAACTTATTTTGAATTCGGAAAGAGCATTGTAGAGTTTAATCACATAATCTTTGCGATGATCTTTGTCATAATTCATGAACATAAACATACCTATAAGCATAAATGCTTCTTGTGGAGTTTCATACAATTCACCTGTTTTCCTGTCTTGCAAAAGATACTTATCAACCATTTGGCTTAAACCGGCATAAGTAAATTTAAAATCTCTATCATATTTTATATGCTTACTAAAATAAACCAATTCCTGAGTACTGTATTTTTCCAATAGTATTTTGTCATAAATCCCCTTGTATATATTATTTCTTACCAGATATTCAAAAGGTATCGGATTCTCTTGTTTGTAAACCGATTTTCTCAAATCCATTAGCAATAATCTGGCAGCAACATATTGATAATTAGGTCTTTCTTTTGATATTAAATCTGCAGCAGATCTAATCATTACTTTTTGAATCTCAGCTGTAGTAATACCTTCGTAAAACTGAAGTTTGGAATTGATTTCTATGTCGGATACAGAAACATTTTTGTAACCATTGCAGGCCCAATCTACAGCTTCGTGTATCATCGATAAATCTATTGGGGCACGAGTCCCATCGCGTTTAATGACGTGTATTTGTTCCATTAATAGTTTTTTTTTAATTAATTAATGGTAGCAAAAAGGATAAAAAAAAGAAAAAACTATATGTCTCTTCAAGCTTTTGTTCCCGAAAGCTACGAAATAAAAAAAATTGATAGGTCTTCCGGCTAATTCGACTTTTATTGCCTTCCCATCCAAAAATAAGACAGTGGCGTAGAATAAAAGCATACTA
Source organism: Saprospiraceae bacterium (assembly GCA_027008645.1). Taxonomy (GTDB): domain Bacteria; phylum Bacteroidota; class Bacteroidia; order Chitinophagales; family Saprospiraceae; genus JADJGA01. The sequence goes on along the minus strand of JALVEE010000150.1, from coordinate 27,620 downwards.
CTCTTTACAAAAAGAGTCGAAATTACGGCTGCGGGTACAGCTACTGATTCTAACAGTATTCCCTTACATCAATTCATCAGCTAATTCGAAACGCGAAGATATTAAAAATTTTTTGATATATGAAAAAGATATATATAATATTTTTGATTCTGAATTTTCTGAATTTAATTATTTGAAATCTTAGTCCGTATTATTCACGGGTTTTAGAGTAAATGGACACTCATTTTTGAGGCATAAAATTTTTAAGCATTACCTTGATACCTTTTTAAATACAGTTAACTTCAATACAGTGTATTTATTCGATTTATTCCCAAAATCTATATTTTCCAAGTATTTTAATCTACATTTTCGAGTATTTTTCGTTGATATAATGTATATTAGTGCAAATATTATCGATAATCTAAAACTTCCTATCATGAGAGCTTATCTACTTCCGGTATTTTTTTTATTGAATGGCATTCTTACGGGGCAAATAAATCAAAACGTAAATGATTATTATTTGTCGTTTCTTAAAGCAAGGGAAAGTGAAAATTATATCCATTCTATTGATTCAATATTCTATGGTAAATTCCATAAGTTTAAAGTGTTAGAGAAGTCTCCATCAAGTGATGTTACCAAAGCTACAGTACATAAAGTTAGATCCGGTTGGGAGCCTGTTAATTATCATTTGGATGTGGATTATTACGATGATAGAAAATTCAGCGATATCCTTTTATACAAAAAACAAGATAATCTTATCGATACAATTAGATATTTTAAGTACGATCCTGACGGCAGATTAATACTTGAACAATACTATTATGATACGGATTATTGTGGTACCGGTAATCCGTTTAATTATGAAAGAACAATTTATCAATACAATCAAGAAAAAAAATTGATAAGTAAGTTAAATCAAACAAAATGGTCTTCTTGTTCACAAGAAGAACTCGGGGGGAAGTGGATAGACCATTTGAAACACGACTATATTTATGATGACAGTAGTAGGATAGTTGAAGAATTTGTTTATTCCAATCTTTGGAGGGAGGGAGATTCGATTAGGACTGAATTGATTCCTGTAAAACATTTTAAATATTTATACGAAAATGGTAAATTGAAAGATAAATACGAAGAAAGGACAGACAGCGTAAATAATATTTGGCTCAATAATAAACATGAGAATTATAGTTATAAAGGGGACAGTGTTTTTGATGTGGTTAGTATTTGGAATAGCGAGTTGATGGAATGGGAAAAGGATGCTCGCCTGATAAATTATATACACGATGGTAAAACAGACGTTCTTAGTCAAAAATGGTCAAAAATTTTAAACTCTTGGGTTAATTTTGACTATTCATATTATTTAGACTCAGGTTTTGATGGATATTTTGATTATTATTATGCTATATGGGATGATATAGATTGGTGGGTTGTTCATAGTAAGAAATATTCGGTAAACGGTAGTTGGGTAACCAAAAAGGAATATCATGATCACAGTGGCACATTGGTAACAAACTCTAAATACGATGATAAGCATAATCTTTTAAAGAAAACAAAGTTTTTTTTATGGGGCTCCTCTTCGACGCAAGTGTATGATCAAGATAATAAATACAACCATTTTGATAATATAACAGAAGAGCACAGTATTAACTATAATTATAATTCAGGTGAATTTTCAAAAGAATCATACAATCATTATTATTGGCATACAGAGAAGAAAAATCTCCAAGTTTATTCACCTTTAGTATATAGAGATAATGAATGGAATATGGGTGTTTGGTCTAAATTAGGTGATACTTTGTCTTATGTAAAAAACTATACATTTTCTGATTACACAATCGGTTCTGAAAAGAAATATAGAGAATTACTATTGTTGAATCCAGACTCGGGTACTTCTCCTAAGAGAACAGAACAGTATTACAGAGAAGAAAATGGTAAAATCTGGATTAATACCGAAGAAGGAGATAAATTATTGTTTGATTTTGCATTGGAGATTGGAGATACTTTTAATAATGAAAGCAATACAAAATTAATCGTTGACACTACATTTTACCGGACTATGGAAAACGGTGAGGAAAGAAAAGTTTTACAACTTCGTTGCTTTGAGAATAGTGATTTGAAGACTACATGGATTGAAGGAATAGGTGATTTGGGTGGAGGATTAGCTTTGAATGCCAGTTCGTGCTTTGTCGGATGGGACAAATCTTTAGTTTGCTTTCATCAGGATGGTGAATTAGTATATAGAAGTTCTGAATTTGACTATTGCTGGCCAACGAGTAACAAAGAAATTGAGCTAACAAAACTTAAAATAGTTCCAAATCCTGCAATGAATGAAATCAGGATTATCTCTGACAACCAAATAGAAGAAGCTAAGATATACAATATTTCAGGGAAATTAATAAAAACATCTCAAGCAAAAAGAATTGATATACAAGCTCTAAAGCCCGGACTTTATATTGTAAAAATGAAAACCGGGGATAAACTGCAAATAGGGAAGTTTGTCAAGATGTAAGGAAGTACCTTTCTTTACAATTTCCGCGTCTTTAGTTTTTTCTTCTCCTTCTTCTCCTCAGGTGCTCTAATTCCGGGATAAAGATCAGTATCGTTGTCGGGAAATGAAAAATTAAACATTTGGGTTTCTCCGGGTTGTTTTGGTTCTATGATTTTGCCATCGGGATTTGGCAGTACCAATATAGTCTTAGGAACAGTCTCCAATGTATCCGTATCATTATACAGGTAAGCAGGCTCTATCACAAGCTCCCCTTCCTTTTTGGGTTTGAGATAATAGGTATAGCTGGATTGCCTTGTTGTTTTACCATTGACCATACTGAACATTGTACTGGTATTTGGTCCGCTTACTATATCCCAATCTTTCAATGCAGGAGCTTCAAAATCTCCATCCGTATTGATAATTGAAAATTTAGCGATAATATAATTATCCATAAGGAGAGTATCTCCCTCAATATCCAATGTGAAAGATTTGTTTTGTGCATACACAACATTAATGCTGAACAAAATGCTTAGAAAAACTATTGTTTTTTTCATTTTAAAAAGTTTATTATATCTACCAATCTTTTTTTCTTTTTGTGCTTTTTGTACTTCCTTTTCTCACTCTTTTTTGTATTTCTTTATCGTCGTTTTCTATAGCTTTTAGCAGCTTTTCCATTTCCTTTTTTGTCATCTTTTTATCTTTATCCCCTTGGTCTTTTTCTTCGGCACTTTGTGATTTATCTTTATTGTCCTTTTCTTCTTGATCTTGCTGCTGCTGTTGCTGTTTGTCTTTCTTGTCTTCGTCTTTTTTATCTTGTTGTTGCTTGTCTTTTTCTTTATCTTTTTTATCCTGTTGTTGCTGTTTATCTTTGTCTTTATTATCCTGTTGTTTTTGGTCTTGTTGCTGCTGTTGTTGCTGTTTTTGGTCTTTGTTTTTTTGGTCTTTATTATCTTTATTTTGTTGTTGCTGCTGTTGTTGCTGTTGTTGTTTTTGCATTTTTTTAAGAATCTGTTTTACCAGATTTAGATTCTTTCTGGTGTCTTCATCTTTGGGGTTAAGACGCAGGGATTCTTTAAATGATTCAAGGCTTTCTTTCAATTTTTTGTTTTGGTAATACGCATTACCGAGATTGTGATACAGTTTGCTTCTTATATTTTTATCAGTAGTTTCACTTAGTGCTTTTTGGTATGCTTCTATAGCTTCTTCATACCTTTTCTGTTGGTAGAGGGTATTACCAAGATTGTAATTTGCCTTGTATTCTTCCTCTTTTTCCAAGGCTTTTTTATATTTTATCTCCGCATTGCTATAATCGTTTTCGCTGTATAATTTATCGGCTTCCAGACGCTGTTTGTGTCCTGATTGTGCATTGGCCGAAACGAACACAAACAATATTAATGCTATTTTTAATATCCTACTCATTTTATTTTTTTCTTCTCTTTGATAAAAAATTGTAAAACAAATAACAAAATTGCAAAAATCAGAAAGTATTGAAAGTAGCTTTCGTACTGTGTAAATGATCTTTGTTCTACCTCTCTTTTTTCTATTCTTTCCATTTGCTCCTGGACAGAATCTAAGATTTCATCCCCTTGAAGTATTGAGTAATATCTTCCACCCCCATTATCTGCTATTTCATTTAATAACTCTTCATTGATAATGGATTTTATATAATTTCCCTTTTCGTCTTTTTTGTATTTTTCTACTCCAAATCTGTCTTTATACGGTATATATGCTCCTTTTGACGTTCCTACACCAATGGTAAATATCACCAAACCATTGTCATGAGCTTCTTTTGCTTTGGCTATAGCATTACCATCGTGATCTTCACCATCGCTGATTATTATCATTGCTCTTTGGTGTTTTACATTTTCATCATAGCCTTTTTCTGCAATTGAAATAGCCTCTTCGATTGCAGTTCCTTGATTTTCTATCAGGTCTGTATCAGCTGTTTTTACAAACATTTTTGCAGCGGAATAATCGCTGGTCAATGGCATTTTCAAAAAAGCATCTCCGGCAAAAAATATCAGACCTATTCTATTTCCTTTGAGTCTGTCTATGAGTTTTTCTATGAGCTTTTTGCTTCGTTCAAGCCTATTTGGAGATATGTCTTGGCAAAGCATACTTCTGGAAATATCAAGAGCGATAAATATATCCGAACTCTGAACTTTTACTTTTTCTCTTTTATTTGCCCACTGTGGATTTGCCAATGCAATTATAGAAAAAGTAAAGACAAGGAGTAGCAAAATATTTTTTATCCAATGATATTTTTTATTGTACTCCGGCATTATTTTGTCGAACAATGGAGTGTCGATAAATTTGTTTTTGTCTTTTTTCCTCTTCATTTCCGAATAGACAAATAGAAGTACCATTGGTATCAGACCAATAAGCAAGTACAAATATTCACTATTTTCAAATCTAAACATATTATACTATTGTCCTTAATAAAGTTTTCTTCAATAACAAAATCAGCAATAATAGTAAAAGTCCCGGAATCAAGAAAAATCTAAATTCTTCGCTATATCTTTTAAATACTTTTACTTCTATTTTTGTTTTCTCCAATTTGTCGATATAATCATAAATCTTGGCAAGTTCTTTTTCGTTTTTTGCCCTGAAATACATTCCTTGAGTAGCTTTAGCGATACTATTCAACAATCTTTCGTCTATCTCTACTCTTGACATTCCATAAACCAATCTTCCGAATTGTCTGCCTATGGGTGAATTTGCCATTCCCTGTGAACCTACACCGATAGTATAAACCTTAATGCCGTTTTCTTTGGCTAACTCGGTTGCAGTCTCAGGATCAACATAACCTGCATTATTGACTCCGTCTGTCAAAAGTATGATTACTTTGCTTTTTGATTTTGAATTTTTAAGTCTATTGACTGCTGCTGCCAGCCCGTTACCAATAGCTGTTCCGTCTTTAATTGACCCCACTTGAACTTGTTCCACGAGGCTGACCAATAGATCGTGATCGGTAGTGACAGGAGAAAATGTAAATGCTTCTCCCGAAAATACGACAAGCCCTATCCTGTCATAAGGTCTGTTATTGATAAAATCAATAGCAACTTTCTTACTTGCCTCAAGTCTGTCGGGCTTGAAATCTCTGGCAAGCATACTGGTTGAGACATCGATTGCCAATACGATATCGATACCCTCAGCATTGACTGATTCTTGTTTCAAAGATAATCTTGGTCTGGCAAATGCCAATATCAACAAGCCAAGTACAGCCAATTTCAAATAGGGCATTATTTTGTATAGCAATATTTTCCAGTTTGTAGTGTCATTACCCAATCCTTGTAGAGAGGGCATAGGCATATATGCTTTGGTTTTATCCGCTTTGTATTTGTTCCACCAAAACAAAAACGGTATTACCAAAAGCAGCAGTAATAGCCATGGGTGTAAAAATTCTATGTTTTGTAGTTTATACATAGTTAATATTTCTTGTTTTTGGGCAAAAACCCTGTTTTACTTTATTTGTTATCGATATTTTGTACTTCTTCTTTAGTTCTATTTACAAAATCTATTGTTTCATCCAAAAACTTTTTGTGAATATCTTCTCCCGGTTTTGCCTTAGCAAATTTTACCAAGTCTGCGATTTGCAATATATTTTTTATTGTATTATTATCTTCTTCATTTATTGATAGCTTTGATAGAGAATCAGCAATTTCTCCCGTAGTTTGCTCCAATGCTTTAATGCCAAAGCGATTTTCCAGATACTCACGCAAGGCAAATGTGAGTTTTGACTGGTATTCTTTTATCCTTGATTCATCTTTCCATATTTTTTCGTCAGCCAATTGTTTTAGCCTTTTTAAAGCGGTGATATGCGCAGGGACAAATACTTTTTTCTTCTCCTCTATGAGTCGGGGTTTATTTCTTTTAACCAATAGTTTTGGTACAAAAAATGCAGCTAAAATCAATAATAGTAAACCAAGACCGATTAAGATATACAAATAATAGTCTTTCCACGATTTATTCTCTTTGATTATCCCTTTGATTGGCGTAAAATCCCGGATTGTGTCATTTGGGTTCATCGTTGGGAAAACCAGTAAACTTGGATATTGATCCAATTTATCAGGATAAATAGTGTCAGAAGATTCACTTATAGTATATGGCATAACCATAAATGCTCCCGCATCCCAAACCTTGATTCTGATTTGGTTTGGGTTTATGGATTTATCTATTGTAATAGCCCTATCCTGTCCTGTCCATTTGCCAAAATCAGATATCTCGAAATCTACATCTGTCTCTTCGGTGGTATCCTGCTGTTGGAAATTGTATTTGTCCTTGTAAATTCTTTGGATTGCAGGACGATCCAAAACAGCAATATTGAATTTCTTCAGATTTGAATTGGGATTTACGCTTATATCTAAAGGAATATCCAAACCTACGACAGATGAATCCTGAGCTGTTTGTATCCGTATATCGTTTTGCGCTATTATCCCTATTAAAGGCAATGCAATCAGCAATGATATTTGTATGTATCTAAATATTCTCATAATATCATTTTACTCTTCGTTTAAAAAACTTGTGCAATGCAAGTGAATAATCATCTTTTACTTGAATATCTATTATATCCAATCCCAGCTTATTGAAATTGTCCTTAAAGTATTTATAGTTTTGGGCATACCAGCTTTCATAATTTTTTCTCACGGAAGAGGAAGAAGTATCCAAAACTATTTTTTCTCCCGTCTCTGCGTCTTTTGCCTTAATCAATCCTACTTTTGGCAATTTGTATTCCGCTTGATCAAATATATGTACTCCGATAACATCGTGCTTTTTGCCTGCGATACGAAGTGGCGTTTCATAGCCTTTTGTAAGAAAATCTGACATCACAAATACGATACTTCTTTTCTTGTTTACATTGTTGAGGTATTCCAAAGCTAAGCTCAAATCTGTACCATTGCTTTCCGCTTCAAAATAAATGATTTCCCTTATGATGCGCAATATATGCGATTTCCCTTTTTTGGGAGGAATAAATTTTTCGATTTTATCGGTAAATAAAATGGCACCTACTTTATCGTTATTTGAAATAGCGGAAAAAGACAGAACTGCGCTTATTTCCGCTGTTACTTCACTTTTGAGTTTTGATCTGGTACCAAAAAAAGTTGATTTGCTGATATCAATTAGAAGCATTACCGTCAATTCTCTTTCTTCTTCAAAAACCTTGATATGGGGTTGGTCTGTACGTGCAGTCACATTCCAATCTATATTCTTGACCTCATCACCGTATTTGTAAGCTCTCACTTCTGCAAAAGACATACCCAGCCCCTTAAAAGCACTATGATATTCACCACTGAAGATATTTTTGCTCAATCCTCTGGTTTTGATTTCGATTTTTCTAATATTTTTTATTATCTCTTTTGCTTCCATTTCATTATAGCATAAGTTTTTTCAAAATGCTTTTTCTGCTTAGATTTTCTTTGATATCCTTATATGGTATTATTATTTTCTTTGTTCCTATGATACTGTTAAAACCGGTACTGTAAACAATTCCTGCTTTATTAATTGTCACATTGTTGAAGTCTTTTGGTTTCAGGTGATACCAATTTGATACGGATTTGTTTTTGTACATCTTATTTATTTTATCTTTCAAAAACTGATTGACAATAAAACTGTAGTTAAAATCCGATTTAAATTGATCTTTAATATTTATTTTCTTACCGTACTTTAGCGATAAAAGCACTGGTTTTGTACTGATTTTATCAGAATAAGACCTCTGGGAAACGAGTACAGCGCTAAAGATATCTTTTGAGATAAAATCTATATCAAACCAACTGTTTGCAGACAATTCCAACCTGTTGCTCTCGTTGTAATTTTTTGCCACTTGAGCATCGAGTTCATTTTTTATATTCTGTGCTTTTTGTCTCATTTCTTTGCCAAAAGCTTCACCCTTTAAATCAGGATAACTGATATAAAACCTGTATTTATCATTAATATATGATATGGAATTTGAGTTGACAGAACTGATTTTCTTTAATTTTGTAGTGAATTTTGTTATGAATTGATTATAGATATCCACTTTCAATACTCCGGTTTTCTCAGTGTGACATTCCAATCTTTTTATCTTTTTGTCTCCCGAAATAATGATATCAAAATCAGAACAATCGTCATTCTTACATTTCACATTACTTGAAAGATTCCTCGCATCCTTTAGATTGATGACATTTGCTTTTTTTGTATTCCTATCGATATTATAGACGATTATATCATAGTCGCTATTAATGATATTTCCGGTATAAGTATCGATTTTCATCGGGTTTGTATCCCTTTTTGTCTTATTGTTTGAAAATGGGCTTAATGTTAAATCAAAGCTCACACTTCCGGAAGAATTCATCCATTTAGCTGTGTAGTTGTTGCCGGTAATATTGATTTTCCACATACCGGTATCATCATTGTCCTCAATGCTTTCATTTAATATCAGTTGATTGTCAACCATTCCACCCTCCAGATTAATTTTGGTATTACTTGAGGGATAAAAACAAATGCCTTTCCAATCCTTATCATTGTGGATAAGGTGAAGTTGGACTTCATATTTATTATCAAAGTAGCCAATCAAATTCATCTTTTCCGTATTAGTTCCAGACAAAAGGGCGTTTACTTCCCCTTGCAAAATCTTTGATTGAGCTTGTAGTCCAAAGCCTGCAAATAGCAATATGTATAATAACAATCTCACTATGGTACTTCTACGGTATTGATTATTTTTGTAATAATATCTTCTTGTGTAATATTTTCTGCTTCTGCTTCATAAGTAATGCCGATTCTGTGTCTCAAAACGTCTTTGACGATGTTTCTAATATCTTCCGGGATTACAAATCCACGACCATTGATAAAAGCATAGGCTTTTGCCACAATTGAAAGAGCAATACTTGCCCTTGGGGACGCACCGAAACTAATCAAAGGTTTTAAGTCATTGAGATTATATTTTTCCGGTTGTCTCGTTGCGAACACTATATCGAGAATATAATTGATTATTTTTTCATCGATATACACTTTTTTCACTGTTTCTCTAGCTTTAAGAATAGTATCGACACTTACTACGGGTTCTACTTTCATCGTAGTGTCCCCGGACATACTTTTTTTGATGATTTCTCTTTCGTCTTCAAGTGTTGGATAGTCAATTTTTACCTTAAGCATAAATCTATCCACTTGTGCCTCAGGTAAAGGATAAGTTCCTTCCTGTTCGATAGGGTTTTGAGTAGCCATTACCAAAAACGGGTCGGGAAGTTTAAAGGTTTCTTTACCGATAGTCACTTGTCTCTCTTGCATCGCTTCCAATAGTGCACTTTGCACCTTAGCAGGAGCTCTATTGATCTCATCTGCCAATACAAAATTAGAAAAAATAGGTCCTTTGCTCACAAAGAAATCGAGTTTGGCCGGATTATATACCATTGTTCCTACAACATCAGAGGGTAGCAAATCAGGTGTGAACTGAATCCTTTTGTATTTTACATCAATAGCTGAAGAGAGGGTTTTTATTGCCAATGTCTTTGCCAATCCCGGAAGACCTTCCAACAATATATGACCGTCTGCCAATAGTCCCAAAAGCAATCTCTCCATCATATATTTTTGTCCTACAATCACTTTTGAAGTTGATTCATAAAGATCCTTTACAAATGCACTTTCGATACTTATTTGTTGATTTAAAGCTTGAATGTCTATTGAATATTCCATTTTTCTTCGTTTTTATTACTGCTCACAATATCGTAATACTATTTAGTTTTATTGTACTTTTTTGAAAAAAAAATTAACATTTGCAAAAAAATAACACTGAGAAAGTGCATTTCGATGATTCATAGGGCGCTACCAACCTGATAAGCGAGTGTCTCTGACCTCGCTTCTCGTAAAAATACCCTCCTCCTGTGCCGTTGCACAGGTTTTTTTAATCAAACCTTAATGAAAAAAATAAATCATACACTCTTTATTGCAGCAAATTATGAAATTATTTCGTTGTAAATATACAGCAGATGTAATGCCTGTAGAAAAATACATCAAATCAATTAAAGTATAAGAATATGAAAAACCTAATGATTACAATAATTTTTTTACTAAGTGTTAATACTATCTTTAGTCAGTCCTATATTCCCCTTTTGCAGAAAGCTAATCAATGGAGTTTATTATACATAGATGATTCATTCAGTCCTGAACATACTTTTAAAACATGGCATACTATAAAATGTCAAATAAATGGTTCAATAATTATAGATAGTATCCAATACTTGAAAGTAGGAGGATACTATTATCGCGAAGATACGATAGAAAAAAAAGTATATCTAAGGCATGAGACGGAACAAGATGCTTGGGATGAATTGTTGTATGATTTCGGTATGATTCCAAATGATACCATGGTGTATTATCGCAATAAAAAAAATGGAGAAATACATTATGTGATTAGATTAGATAGTATCAGAAACATCACTTTAGGTGCTGATTTTAAAACCAGAGAATATTATATTAGTTGTAAGTCTGATTGGATGCCGGAATTTAATAGCTGCGGAAGCTGGATAGAGGGAATAGGTTCATACCAAGGTCTGAATCCAAAACTTAAAATTGGTATTGACGGTGATGATTTTTGGTATGAATTACTTTGTTTTTCAAAAAATGGTAATTTAATATATTTGAATCCGGATTATAAATCTTGTGATGAATATTACAATGCAGTAAATGAAACTCCATATCAAAAAATCAAAATATTGGCAAATCCTGTAAATGAAAAGTTAGAAATTGAATTACCTGGGGATAGCTCATGGAATTCGTATGCTATTTCAGACATATCAGCCAAGGTTTTATTGTCAAATAAGATGAATAATCAGACTTCATTTACTATCGATGTGTCAAGCTTGCATTCCGGAATTTATTTTATAAGGCTTAGCAGAGGAGACGGTAAAATGGCTGTTGGTAAGTTTGTAGTGGAGAGAAGGGATTAAATGTATTTATTACACAAAGATACACAGAGGAGACACAAAGAGACACAAAGTTTTTCCTCTGTGGTTCTCTGTGTTATTCTCTGTGTCTCTCTGTGTAATAGCTAATGCATATCAAATTCAATTTTCTAAGATACTCTAAGAAGACACAAAGAGACACAGAGTTTTTTCTCTATGTAATAGCTCCTTTAAAAACATACTTTTAAAAAAAAGAATTATATTTGTCATTTAGGGATGAAAAGGAAGATCTGCTATTGCTGTGTCCTACTCAAATCGTCGCCACTAACACATATAAAAAAGAGTATTAATTGAAAGCAGAAAAATATATTTTTAAATCTGAAAGATTAGGATTTCGTAATTGGACGATTAATGATTTTGAAGAATTAGTAAAATTGAATTCTGATCCGGAAGTAATGGAATATTTTCCAAGTATATTGAGTGAAAATGAAACAAAAGATTTTTTGAATCGACTAATTAAACATTATGATGATAATGGATATACCTATTATGCAACTGAAGTTTTAGAAACAGGAGAATTAATAGGTTTTATCGGATTAGCATATCAAACTTATAAAACTGAGTTTAGTCCTGCGACGGATATTGGTTGGCGTTTAAAAAAATCTGCGTGGGGCAAAGGATACGCAACAGAGGGTGCAAAAAGATGTTTGAAGTATGCTTTTAATGAATTAAAAATAAACAAAATATTTGCAATCTGCACAATAGGTAATAGTAAATCTGAAAATGTAATGAATAAAATAGGAATGACCAAAAAAGGAGAATTTGATCATCCTGAATTAATAAATTATCCTAAATATCAAAGATGTTTATGGTACGAGATTAAAAAGGAAGAGTGATCTGAGGTAACCCACAACTTTTCAGCTAGATTCATTAAAAAACGATTTGAAGTGTAGCATCTTTCACAATACCGAGATTTGTATTGGCATTACCCATATTTACAGCTATCTCAAGATATCCTGCCGAATTGAACAACATCAATTCATCCCCGAATGGAACATCACTATATTTATTTTGAATCTCATCGATAAAGTCTTTTGGACCATAGTACACCTTGAACGGTTTGTTTGCTACATATGTATCGAATAAATCTTTTGTTACATTTAGAATAGCATTTCCAAATTTGTCTATAAATATGACAGTAGCTCTGATAGTATTAGCTGAAATTACCGGCTTAAGAGTAATTCTTTTGTTGATAGATAGTACTCTTTCTCCTATACTGTCAAAATCATCTTGTTGTTGTGATTGAGCTACTAATTCAGCAATTGTAGTATAAAAATCTCCTGTTTTTTTTCCATATTCAATATATCTAATATCATTGATGTCAGGCTCATCAAAAATAAGCGACAATATGCCATTGTCAGGAGCAATAAAAAAATAACCGTTTTTCTTCAATAACAAAAGGCGTACTCTTGAAGAATAAAAACCGTTGACAGCAACAACATGTACGGTATCCTTTGGATAAAATTTATACGAATTTGATAACATAAAGGACGCTTCTATTATATCAAAATTCCCTATTTCATTTGAAATATCAATCAATTGACTTTTGGGATATGTCGAAAGTATCGCTCCTTTCAAAGATGCAATATTGTAATTGTTTTTGCCAAAATCTGTTGTTAATGTAACAAAAGTCATTTGTATTTTTATAAATTTATCACAAAGGTAATTATATATATTAAAAAATTATAATATTTGTTAAAAAATAGTGTTTTTTAATTTCAAAAGCATCTCGTTTTGGTAATTGTACAAAAAGAAAAAGATAAAAACCCAAAAATATATAGTGCCTGAACGAAAACGGGCAATTTTTTAAATTCAGATAATTATTGATTAGATTTTGTTTTTTTACAATAATATGGTTGTTATGACACATTATGCCTTTGTATCAATCACTTGTAAAAAAGAAAAAGATGACAATAAGAATCAATTTAAAATTTGATGTGTTTTCTTGCAGACACTATGTATCGTTTGAGTATCTTTGCAGTAAAATAAAAATTATGGTAAATATAAAGTTTGGAACAGATGGTTGGCGTGCGATTATCGCCAAAGAATATACAGTGGATAATGTGATGCGTGTATCGGAAGCCGCATCAAAATGGATGTTAAGCAAGGGTTATAAGAGAGTGGTTATAGGATATGATTGCAGATTTGCAGGAAAGATGTTTAGTGAATATGCTGCAAGTATATTTGCTGACAATGGAATCGAAGTTTTTATAGACGAGAATTTTGCTTCTACACCTATGGTATCATTGGGTGTGGTAAAATTAAAGGCTGATTTGGGCATTGTGATTACTGCCAGTCACAATCCACCGTCGTACAACGGGTATAAATTAAAATCTAATTTCGGTGGTCCGACTATCCAAAAGGAAGTCACGGAGATAGAAAATATGATACCCGATAGCGTACCTGTGAGCAAAAAAAGTTTTAAAGCTCATACTGAAAATTCTATGATTAAATTTGTTGATCTTGAACAAATGTACATTGATCATGTATTGGAATATTTTGATATGGACTTGATAAAAAACGGAGTCGTGATGGCGTATGATGCGATGTACGGTGCGGGTCAAAACGTGATAAGGAGATTATTTCCAAATGCCCATTTATTGCATTGTGAGTACAATCCCTCATTTAATGGTCAAGCTCCCGAACCAATACACAGAAACCTAAAAGAACTCTCAGAATTGGTGAAAAATAATCCTGAGATAAATCTTGGTTTAGCCAATGACGGTGATGCCGATAGAATCGGGCTTTATGACGAAGATGGAGAGTTTGTGGATTCACATCATATACTGTTGTTATTGCTGTATTATATGTACGAATTCAAAAAAGAAAAAGGAAAAGTTGTCGTTTCATTTTCCGTCTCAAACAAGGTTGAGAAATTGGCAAAAATGTATGGCTTGGATTACTTAGTGACAAAAATTGGATTCAAATATATAGCAGAGATAATGATTCATGAAGATGTGATGGTAGGAGGTGAAGAATCGGGAGGAATCTCTGTAAAAGGTCATATTCCAGAAAGAGATGGTATATGGATGGGATTATTGGTAATGGAATTAATGGCAAAAACAGGAAAATCTCTAAAAGAGCTTATACAAGTCATTTATGAGAAAGTAGGCCCATTTAAATTCAATAGGGATGATTTACATCTGGATGAAGAGGTGAAACAAGCTGTAGTGAAGAAATGTCAAAACGGGGAAATCAAAGAAATAGGGGGAAGACCTATTGTTAAGGTTACAGATGTTGACGGATGGAGATATTTCTTGGACGAAGATACCTGGGTAATGGTAAGACCGTCGGGTACAGAGCCTGTACTCAGGGTATATTGCCAAGCTGAAACTACGGAGAAAGTAAGAGAAACATTGGATGCTGCGCACAAAGCGTTATTAGGATAAATTATGCTTCTTCCTTTTTTTAATAAAAACGGAATTGAAGCGGGTTGTGACGAAGCAGGTAGAGGCCCTTTGGCAGGACCTGTATTTGCTTCTTCCGTTATTTGGCCAAAGTCATTGCTCGTACCTGAAATTGATGATTCAAAAAAATTGAATGAGAAAAAAAGGATTCTCTTACGGGATTATATTGAAAGAAATGCTGTGGATTTTCATGTTGCAATGATTGATATTGATGAGATAGCGAGAATCAATATATTGAATGCCGCCATTAAGGCTATGCACCTTGCATTAGATGGATTGAGTGTCAAATTTAACAGGATATTGGTCGATGGAAATCGTTTCAAAGACTATAAAAATATAGAATATCATACTGTCATCAAAGGAGATGGAAAATATCTTAGCATTGCTGCTGCCTCTATTTTAGCAAAAACTTACAGAGATGATTATATGCAAAAATTGCATAAGGAGTACCCTTTATTCCAATGGTCAAAAAACAAAGGATACGGTACAAAAGCCCATAGGGAAGCAATATTGAAATACGGTCTGACAAAATATCATCGCAAAAAGTTTTGTGAAAAAATATTAGCCGGTAAGGAATAATATTTTGCTCATTTCAACAATTTTATAAGTTATTTGCGTTATATCAAGATAAATACTCGGTATTTTCGTATATTTGTGAATTGTTTTGAAGAAATGCAATGTAAATTTTGATTTATGTTTAAAACTCGTGTACTATATATATCTCAAGAAATGGATCCTTATACAAGTTTATCAGAGATGGGATCGTTTATGAGAAATTTTATTTTGAATGCCAATAAGAAGTCATTTGAGATGAGGATATTGATGCCCAAATTCGGAACTATCAATGAAAGAAGGCACAAACTTCATGAAGTTGTAAGGCTGTCAGGTATGAATATTATCATAGATGATGATGATTTCCCTTTGATTATAAAAGTTGCTTCCTTGCCGGAATCCAGGATTCAAGTGTATTTTTTGGATAATGAAGAATTCTTCAAAAGGAAATTTATTTTCAAAGATGAAGAAGGCAATCCTTTTGAAGACAATGATAATAGAATGATTTTTTTCTGCAAGGGAGGAATGGAGACCGTGAAAAAATTCGGGTGGCCTCCTGATATTATTCATGCCAGCGGTTGGATGAGTAGTCTTATTCCACTATTCTTAAGAAAAGTCTATAATGACGATCCTGTATATCAACACTCTAAGATAATATATACACCATTTGTCAGTCAAGGAGGAGATATACTCTCAGATAATTTTAATGATAAGGTTTTGATTAATGATATGGTAGAGGATGATTTGTCAAATTATTTTGACGAGTCGGGAAACATAGATTTGGATTTAGGTGCCATGCTTAATTCAGATGGTGTTATTTTACCTGTTGAAGAGGGGATGGAAAAGAATATTGAATTTTTAGAAAAAAATAATGTTCCGTATTATATACATAAAAGCGAGGATGTAAAATATACAGGTGATATGGAATTTTATCAAAAAATAAAAGAAGGATAGCTTATTTGCAATTCTTTGAACTATTCAATTAGTATATGTAAGTTTTCAATTGATGAAGTTTTCTTATTTGATAATTAAATTGTCATTTATCAACACTTCTTTGGGAAAAATACGTTATACTAAAACAAAAAAAATATATTTTAAAAATGAATAGAATTATTTATGTTTTATTATTGATTATAGTACTTTTCCAAAGTGCGTGTATCAAGTCTTCGGTAATAGGAGGAGATATATTGAAAGATGATGAGATTAAAGTTGATTTTTCTGACACCTCAAGTTTGAGAGCAAGAACAATTATCAATGACTCTTTCAAGGTTTACCCAAATCTTTTAAAATCATACTTAATAGGGCAATTTCAGAATGATGATTTCGGGGAAGCAAAGGCTAGTATCTACTGTGATTTTCAGTATTTAGGTTCAATACCTGAAACCAATGTTACAGATATTGATTCTGTGGTTTTGACAATAGTTTTGGATACTTCCATGATATACGGAGACGAAAATGCAAGTCACTCTATATCGGTTTACGAATTGGAAGAGGGCATTTCAATTGGTAGAGATTCGATTTATTCAAATGAAGATATCAAATACAACTCTCAGAAGTTAGGGCAAAAAGATATTTTTCCTATTATTGATTCAGTCACGGTTATAGAGCCGAAAAACGATACGGTTGTTTATAAGGAACAAGTCAGGATAAGTTTGGACAAAAGCCTTGGAGCAAGATTATTAAGCGATACCAATAATCTAAAATCCGATACTTTATTGAAGGGAATATTTCAAGGATTATACATAGAATCCAATACAAATACGAGTTCTATGATGAGTTTGAGAAGATTATCCTTAGGCAATCAACATGCGACAAGAATCGATGTTTATTATACTATAAACGATACTTTAAGAAGAAGCACATTTACTTATGACCATATAGTAAACCATTTTAATCACGATTACTCATCGGCAAAAATAAAAGATTATTTTGGTGATTTTGAAAAAGGAAATGATCTGCTTTTTGTTCAGGGAATGGATGGCACAAAAATTGAGGTGGATATACCGTATTTAGAGTTTTTGAAAGGTAGGAATATCAATAAAGCGGAACTAATATTGTATGTAGTGGGGGAAAATGAAACTGAGGTGAATCCACCAAAAAGATTGGTTACAAAATATCTAAATGACGATGGGAATTTAGAATTATTGGAAGATTATGTATTTCCAAAAGACATTAGGAATACCGATCCTAATATCTATTTTGGTTATAAGATAAAAAGCAAAGAAAAAGGTAAAGAGTTAAGTAAATATATAGTAAATATCACAATGCATTTAAAGCAATTGCTAAAAGATGAAAAATACAGTACAAAATTGTTTTTGTACCCTGAAAATAGGATTCATGATCCCGGTTTTGCAAAATTAGCCGGTGTAAAGAATAGCAGTCTCAAATCAAAACTAAAAATCACTTATTCAAACATTAACTAATTATGTGTGGAATCGTAGCTTATACCGGTAAGGAAAATGCTTTCCCGATATTGTTGGAAGGGCTAAAAAGACTGGAATATAGAGGATATGATAGCGCAGGGATTGCCATTCTTGATAAAAACATCAATGTTCTTAAAAAGAAAGGTAAAGTAAGTGCTCTTGAGTCCTATGTCACAGAAGACACAAATGGCACCAAAGGAATCGGTCATACCAGATGGGCGACACATGGTGAACCGAATGATATAAATGCCCACCCTCATCTTTCCGGAGATGGCAAAATAGTGATAGTGCACAATGGTATTATCGAAAATTATCAGACTTTGAAATCCGCATTGGTAGAGCTTGGTCACGAGTTTAAATCTGATACGGATACAGAAGTATTAGTTCATCTTATAGAAGAATATTATAAGCGCAGTAGTACTTTTGAAGATGCTGTAAGAGTTGCTTTGCAAAAAGTTGTTGGAGCATATGCTATTGTAGTTTATTGCATTGACGAGCCGGATATAATGATTGGAGCCAAAAAGTCCAGTCCTTTGGTGGTAGGAATTGGTGATAATGAATTGTTTTTGGCCTCTGATGCCTTTCCTGTAATAAAATATACCAATAAAGTTATTTACTTGGAAGATGAACAAATGGCTATTATAAATTCTAATGGTGAATATTCAATTAAAGATATTGACAATAATATCATTACTCCGGAGATACAGGAATTGAACCTCACGATTCAGGTGATTGAAAAAGGGGAATATGAGCATTTTATGCTAAAAGAAATATTCCAACAGCCCTTGACAGTAATGGAAAGTATGCGTGGACGTATCAATCCTGTTGAAGGATGGTTAAGAGTAGGAGGACTCGCCAAACAGATGAATAAAATATCCAAGGCAAAAAGAATTATATTTGTAAGTAGTGGAACATCTTGGCATGCAGCGATGATAGGTGAATATTTGTTTGAAGACTTGGCAAGAATACCGGTAGAAGTAGAATATTCTTCGGAGTTCAGATACCGAAATCCAATTTTGAATAGCGACGATGTAGTGATCGCAATATCCCAATCAGGAGAAACAGCGGATACCATAGCTGCTCTTGAATTGGCAAAATCAAAACAAGCATCCACTTATGGTATAGTGAATGTGGTTGGATCAAGAATATCAAGAATGACGGATACCGGATCATATACTCATGCCGGACCTGAAATCGGTGTTGCTTCAACTAAAGCTTTCACGAGTCAATTGGTAGTATTATCGTTGATGGCATTGCATTTGGCAATAGAGAAAGGTACCATTCCACAGAGTTATGTGATGCAGTTGCTGAGTGAATTGGAGGCACTACCGGATAAGATAACCAAGGTATTAAATGATAATGAAAAAATAAAGTATGTAGCTTCAGAGATCAAAGGCTCTACAAATGCGCTATATCTGGGAAGAGGATACAATTTCCCCATAGCATTGGAAGGAGCACTAAAGCTAAAAGAGATATCATATATTCACGCTGAAGGATATCCGGCAGCCGAAATGAAGCACGGCCCAATAGCTTTGATTGATAAAAATATGCCTGTAATAGTGATTGCTACCAACAAAAGTGCATATTCTAAAATCGTAAGTAATATTCAAGAAATAAAAGCTAGAAAAGGTATTGTGATATCAATAGTGACAGAAGGTGATACCAAAATCAAAGAATTGTCAGATTACACGATTGAGATACCATATATAGCAGATCCACTTTCCCCGATTTTATCCGTTGTACCACTCCAATTATTGGCATATCATATAGCTGTGATGAGGGGTTGTAATGTGGATCAACCCAGAAATTTAGCAAAATCAGTAACAGTAGAATGACACTCTAATAAATCCGATTTGGATTTGAAGAAAACTATTATAAAATGGAAAGAACTTTAAATATCGAATACAATTCTGAAAAAGAAAAATTGATAATTCCGGAGTACGGAAGACATATTCAGAATCTTATAAAACACGCGCAGACTATCGAAGATCAAAAAGAGCAACAAGCTTTTGTTGAAGAAATAGTCGAGTTGATGAAAAAAATGAAAATCGGCAATAAAAAATCTCCTGAATATAAGGAAAAAATATGGATGCATGTTTATAAAATTGCTGATTATAATCTCAAAGCTATACCACCAAATGGTATCATTCCCGAGCCAAAACCTAAGGATTTTAAACCGGGCAAATTAGAATATCCTACTGCTGAAAAACACTATCGCCACTATGGGCATTTTATCCATTCTTTGATGGATAAGGCTATTGCGATGGAAGATGGTGTGAAAAAAGAACAATTTATCGCTCTAATCGGGGCTTATATGAAGATGGCCTATAAAACCTGGAGTTCGGATGCTTATGTCAATGACAGGACTATAAAACACGATTTAGAAAAAATGACCAAAGGTAAACTTGTTTTTCCTGAAGGATATTCTATGGATTTATTGCTGGATAATATGAGAGAAAGTAAGATTCCAAAAGACCCTAAGGACAATCGAAAAAACCATAAAAAAAGAAAACCGCAAAAAAGGAAACAAAAAAGATAGTCCGTTTTCTTGTAAGCACTAAATACTTTTTGTATATTTGGTATAATTCTTTACTACGGTTCTTTTTTAGAATCTCATGTGGAGTTTGCTTTTTGAATAAAAAATCGCATTGCTATGAAAAGGATTACAGGGACTTTGCTATTGCTTTTTTTAAGCATAATTGTTCTGAATGCGCAGTTTTTTGACGATTTTAGCGATGGCGACTTCCTGTCTGAACCTCAATGGTTTGGCGATATTCAAAACTTTGTGGTAAACGATAAATACCAACTGCAATTGGATGCAGCTGAAGCAGGTAATTCAAAATTGTATGTCAAATACAATACCATAGACAGTATGACGTGGAATCTGTATTTGAATATGGATTTTAATCCCTCCAATTCCAATAAATTGAAGATTTATCTGATGGTTGACAGTCCCGATTTGGACAATACCTCCGGCTATTTTATCAAAATAGGTGAAAACGGGAATGATGACAACTTAAAATTTTATTCTATTGGTAATGGAAATGAGACTTTACTCGGAGAAGGAGAATTGGGACTTTTCTCAAAAGCTTTTGCAGCTTATCTCAAAATAACAAGACAATCTTCAGGGATTTGGACTATTTCAATCAAAAAGGAAAACAATTTTTATAAAGAAGATTTTCAGGTCTTTGATGATAAATTTCATTTTGATTCAGCGTATTTTATGCTCGATATGGATTATTCTAAAACCAGAGTTGATAAATTTGTTTTTGATGACATTGATATACGCTCATTTGAATATGACAATAAAGCACCTGTACTAAACGAAGCAAAGTTATTGGATAAGAATAGACTGATTTTAAGCTTTGATGAAGAGTTGGACAAGACAAGTGCTTTGCAAAAGGAAAATTATACTATCCGGGAGAATGGATTAGTTCCGGTCGATATTTTATACGATAATTCCATTGCGAATATTGTAGAATTGAGATTTGCAAATCCATTTGAAAGTGGGAAGAATTATACGATAACGGTTAAGGGCGTAAAAGATATGAAAGGAAATGAGATTTTAGAAAAACAAAGTGCTCGGTTTTATCTAATAGAATCGCCCGAAGCAGGAGATATTGTTATAAATGAAATACTGTTTAATCCCCGTAAAGGCGCAAGTGATTTTATCGAATTGATCAATATTTCTAAAAAATACCTTAATCTTAAAGGTGTAAAGATATTGAATGTTAGCAAGGATGATAAAGCTGTAAAAATTGAAGATGAAATTGTATTGTCAACAGCAGGTTATGTATGTATCTCTGCTGATACCAATAGTGTAATCAACGATTATTTTGTTCCCGATAGTGCTTTATTATATCAAAATAAATTGCCCGGATTTGACGATGATGAAGGCAATGTGAGTTTGATTTATTTTGACTCTGTTACTAAAATTGATATTGTGATAGACTCCTTTGATTACTCTGAAGATATGCATTCTTCATTCATTACTGATGCAGAAGGAGTAAGTCTTGAGCGTAAAAATCCCCTTTTATCTACCAATGATAGATTTAATTGGACTTCAGCTTCGACAATCACAGACGGGGCTACACCCGGATACAAAAACAGTGCTTTTTTTGATCCGGGTTCTGACACAACAAAAGCTATAATTTTGGAAAAAAAAGTTTTTTCTCCCAATGATGACGGGGTTGATGATGAATTGATAATAAAATACAGTTTTGAAAATCCCGGTAATTATGCCGATTTTTATATTTTTGACTCAAGGGGAAGGTTGATTAGCCAAATTGCCAACAATGAGTTATTGGGTACACGGGGTATTATAGTCTGGGATGGATATGTAGATTCAGCTAAAGTTCCGGTAGGAGTTTATCTGCTATATTATAAGATAGTTAATGAAAATTCAAATGTTATTGTTGGAAAGAAAACATTTGTTTTAGCAGATTATTTAAAATGATTTTATAATTTTGTGTCATTTCCTGGGATATTTCACAACGATTTTAGATTTGAATTTTTGATATCAGGAAAGTAAAAATTACTTAATCAATGAGAATCTCAACATCGATACAACACTTTTTTATGGGGCTGATATCAGTAGTGATACTATTGATATTTTTCCAACCGGATATCCCTTTGGTGATGTCTTTGAGTGAGAATGCGATTTGGGTTATTTTCGCACTATTATTGTTATCGATATTATTTATGATATTGAAAAAATCAAATCTGGTATATTTTACGATGTTTAGTGCAGCTATTTTGACTCTTTTTCTTAAAGATTTGTCAAATACAAATCTGACCTTTAGAGCCAAAGATTTGAATGCATCTTCATTGCATATCATGCACTTCAATATTTTGGATGTAGAAGAAAATAAAAATGAATTTATTGAAAAAATAAAAGATTCTAACCCTGATATAGTTTCGTGTCAAGAGCTCAGTCCGGCATGGAACAAGTTTTTGAAAGAAAAACTCAATGACGAATATCCATATACGCTTTCGATTAATCAATTTGATCCGGATGCAAAACTTGTTTTTTCAAAACATGAATTTATAAAGAAAGATACATTTTACTTATCAGGGCATCCCCAACTCGATGTTATTATCCGTTTTGAGGATAATCCCGTAAATATACTTTTCACTTATGTTTTGCCATATACTATGGTTGGTGAAAACGCAGGTAATCACTATCAACTTGAAGATTTAGCTGATTATATCAGTAAAAAAGAGACAATGCCAATGATGATTGTAGGTGAATTCAATCAGGTGTATTGGGCTAGAAGAGTGCGTACTTTTTTGTATGATACCAAACTCAGTAATGCCCGGAGATCCGTTTCATTTGCAGTGAGAAATCCACTGGATCACATCTTTTATTCCAAACAGCTCAGATGTACAAAACTCGAAGAAATTTTCGACGACAAGTCCAATCATATTGGAGTTGAAGGAGCTTTTAAATTGGCGAGGTAGAAAAACTATATGCTGGTCTTCAGTTTTTGTTCCTTTTGGAATCTATCAAATGCTAATTCTATTAATTTTGAAATTAATTCCTTGTATGACACACCGGATTCCAACCAAAGTTTGGGGTACATACTTATTGAAGTAAAACCGGGAATAGTATTTATTTCATTTATTATTACCTCATTGTCTTTTGTGACAAAAAAATCAACTCTACTCATGCCTTCACATTCCAATACTTTGAATGCTTTTATAGCAATAGCTTGGAGTTCTTTTGTAGTGTGCTCAGGGAGCATTGCATTGACAACCAGTTCTGAAGCATTGTCATCAAGATATTTTGATTTATAATCATAAAAATCTTGTACAGCTATTATTTCTCCGGGTTGAGATGCTTCGGGATTCTCATTTCCCAATACCGCACATTCTATTTCTCTACCCTCAATATTTGCTTCAATCACCAGTTTTCTGTCAAATTGAAAAGCGAGATTAATGGCTTCCAAATATTCTTGCCCGGTACTGACTTTACTAATACCGACGGATGAGCCCATATTGGCAGGCTTTACATACACAGGCAATCCTAGTTTTGTTTTTACTTTTTCAAATGGCGGATAATTGTCGTTTTTTGCCACCAAATACTCTCCTATTTTGATATTTGCTTCTTTAAATATCCTCTTCATTATCTCTTTATCCATACCAACTGCCGATCCTAAAACACCGGGACCGACAAATGGCAATCCCAATATTTTGAATAAGCCTTGTATCGTTCCGTCTTCTCCATTGGGTCCGTGAAGAACGGGAAATACCGCATCTACTGAAAACCCAAAATTATCAACTCCTGCAATGATAAATTGTTCTCCCTGTCCGGGATTGAAATACAGTGAATCTTCGGGCTCAAAATTCACTAAATCATCGATTTTATCAAAACTATCGTTTAAAATCATATTTTTATCAGTAAGCCATTCACCTTTTTTATTGATTTTTATCAAAACATAAGAATATCTACCGGTGTCAATATTTTGAACTACGTTTTTTGCCGAGCGAATTGAAATTTCGTGCTCTGCCGATTTCCCTCCGTAAATTATTGCAATTTTTGTTCTACTCATAAGTTTAAAATTCACTTTTTTCGTGAAACTCTATATCAGGATGATTGTCTTTTATGGTCTTAACAGTCCATGCGGATTCAGCTAAAAATACCAATTTCCCATCTTTGTCATACGCCAAATCTCTTCTTCTTCTCTTTTTGAACTCTTCCAAGGCTTTTTCATCTTCACTATGTATCCAAAAAGCCTTGTGAATTCTAAGTGGTTCATAAGTTACAGATGCACCATATTCGTGTTCTAAACGGTATTGTATTACCTCAAATTGTAATGCGCCTACCGTACCTATGATTTTTCTTTCAGTATCATAGGTGGTAAACAATTGAGCTACTCCTTCATCCATCAATTGGAGAATTCCCTTATCCATTTGTTTTCTTTTCATAGGATTAGCATTGAGCACATATCTAAACTGTTCGGGAGAAAAGTTTGGAATACCGACAAAATCCAATTTCTCTCCTTCTGTCAATGAATCTCCTATCTTGAAATTGCCGGTATCATAAAGACCGACGATATCCCCCGGATAAGCTTCCTCAACTATGTTTTTTTTGGAAGCCATAAATGAAGTTGGATTCGAAAATTTCAGTTTTTTATCTATCCTTTTATGATAATAATTAGTATTTCTTTTGAAAATACCTGAAACTACCCTTAAAAAAGCTATTCTATCCCTGTGTTTGGGGTCAATATTAGCATGAATTTTGAAAACAAATCCGGTAAACTTATCTTCAGTCGGTTCAATTATCCTTTGTTCGGTTTCTCTTGGTAATGGATTTGGAGCAAACTCCACAAAGCAATCCAGCATCTCCTTAACTCCAAAATTATTAACGGCGCTACCAAAAAAAACAGGTGAGATATTGCCGGACAGGTAGTCATTCAATTCAAATTTGTCATAAATCTCACTAATAGTATGAAGTTCTTCTTGCAATTCAGCTGTTGCTGCTTCTCCAATATGCTCATTCAATTTATCTGTTTCGCTTTCGTTGATTTCCACTACTTCGCCAATGCTTTGTTTACCGTGAGCATCAAAAAGGTTTAGATTTGATTCATAGATATTATATACCCCTTGAAATCTTTGTCCCATACCGACTGGCCAGGTAAGTGGTGTGACACTAAGCCCTAATTTGGTTTCGACTTCATCCAATAGGTCAAACCCATCCAATCCTTCTCTGTCCAATTTGTTGATAAAAACGATAATAGGGATTTGTCTCATCCTGCATACTTTGACCAATTTTTCTGTTTGTTCCTCTACACCTTTTGCCACATCAATCACGACAATAGCACTATCCACTGCACTAAGGGTACGATATGTATCCTCTGCAAAATCCTTGTGACCGGGAGTGTCCAGAATATTGATTCGTTTTCCTCCATAATCAAATGCCATCACAGAAGTGGCAACAGAAATACCTCTTTGCTTCTCTATTTCCATGAAATCCGATGTGGTGGTCTTCTTGATTTTATTTGATTTGACAGCACCTGCTACCTGTATCGCACCACCAAAAAGAAGCAATTTTTCCGTCAAAGTGGTTTTTCCCGCATCAGGGTGACTGACGATTGCAAAGGTTTTCCTTTTATTTATCTCTTCTAAAAATCCCATACTCATTTTTTATAGCGGGCAAAGATAGTGATAAAATAGTCTAATACCAATTTAACTCCAAAATGTCCTATGTATTTCATTTTAAATAACTAATATTTTCGTTAAAAATATCTACCAGCCGACAGGCAGGATCGCCATAGCCGTTCCTTTGCAAATCTGGCCTCCCCCTCATCCCTCTCATAAAAAGTGAAGTCAGGAACATGAGCTTGTCTAAGTATTAAAAATTTCATTTTTCTCAATTTTCTCCGATTCCAACCAATACATTTACATTCTTTGTTAATGCCTGACATATAGCGTATTATCTCCTCTTTTCTTTATTTAGAATCACTCTAAATACCCCCCCCCCACAACAAAAAAAACTCGCAAACACTTGACATTTAGCCATTTTTGTTGTATATTCGCAGCAGAGTATTGATTTTAGTGGATGGTTTTGTATTTTATTGGAACTATCGTTATCCCCCCGACGATTATATTGTGAGTTGTGACTTCGGTCGCAGCGAGTCTTGAGTTTTGCTTGAGTTGTACCTATTTTTATAATAGGACGGAGAATTGTATTATTGATTTGTTGATGTAAAAATATAATTTATGAGAATAAAAAAATAAAATGCACATAAAATAAAAGAGCCTACCTCGAAGAGTTGTGACAGTCGCAAGGCAGACTCCACTACCGTGTATAAGACGGTAGTGCGAAGGTAAGGTTTTCTTTATATCTATTTTAATTTTTATTATTTAACTTTTAAAAAATTCTTTATTATGAGGAAAACACTTTATTTTTACCGGAGAGATTTAAAGATCTTACTACTTGGACTATTTGTTACACTTACAATTGGAATAGCAAGCGCACAGCAAAATACGGTTAACACACAGAGAAAGCAAGTATTTGAAAAAGAAATGAACGCCTACATCGCCACACAGATTGATAAAGAAATCGCCGAAATCAAGCAAAACACTGATTTGATAGAAAACTTTGATGAATACACTGAAGAAGATATCCGCAATATGGCAAAAGAAAATGCCAAGGATAAGTATATCCGTCGCAATATGAAAGATTACCTCAACACATATTTCTCCGACCCACAAGCAATGGTTACTACGGATACATTTATATGTGATAATGGAGGATTTGAAGATGATTTTTTGTATTATAAGGGATATACTGCTACGTATGAGAAAGGCAGTAATATTTGCACTCCTTTGGGTTACTTTGGAAACGAAGTTGTATTTACACAGGCTTCATTACCCACAAGTAAAAGATTTGAAATAGTCACTTCCGGTCTTGATGACCTGACAGGAATACAAAGAGTGAAGTTTGGAAATAAAGCCCTTAAGATTAATGACAGGCATGGTCATATTCATAATTGTTCAGGAGATCATGGAGTCGATAAAATAGTTAAACGGTTTAAAGTATCTAAGGAAAATAAAGATTTCACAATTTGGTACTCAGTAGCATTAGAGAATCCTTCCGGTCATGAAAACCAACAACCTTTTTTGAACATCAAATGTGATAGAGCACCGGATAATGAATTGTGTTTTGATGCTGATATTATCAAATGTGCGCAACACCTTAGCGATCCATGTGCTTATGATAGCATTGATGTTTTAGATTGGTCATGTCATAGATTTAGAATTCCGAATGAATATATTGATAGCATAGCTACTTTAGAGATAACTGTTGGAGATTGCGGGAAAGGAGCACACT
>JALVEE010000149.1 GCA_027008645.1 Saprospiraceae bacterium | reverse complement strand
GCTTTAAATTATATGAAAAATAAAAAATCAGCCGTTACTAAAAAGAAAGTAATAACTAAGAAAAAACAAATTCAAAAAACTGAAAAGAAACAAGAAGAAGAGGAAGAAGATGAAGGCTGTTAACGATTATAACATCCTGGGATTGATTATTTATCTTTTGTTTTTTTATTCGTGTACTTCCGATAATAATTCTGCTACCAATCAAACTAAATTGGAATCTTGCTTGTCTTGTCATAGTGGGATGACAGGGTTTAACGATGCTCATAATCCTGAAGCAATTGGGTGTAGCTCTTGCCATTTGGGTAATATCAATTCTGATATAAAGGAGATAGCTCATCAAGGGATTGTGAGTATTCCCGGAAATCTTAGTAATGTTTCACAGACTTGTTCTACTACAAATTGTCATAAAAGTGAATTTAACAGGGTAAAAAATTCAATAATGACTACAAATAGTGGAATAGTAAGTATTGACAAATTTGCATTTGAAGAAGTAAATCATACCGATACTTTTTTTCATATTGAGAATATTCAGGGTACTGCCGCAGACAGGCACTTAAAAAATCTTTGCTACAAATGCCATTTGGGATATGAAAAAAAACATCCCGGAGCTACTTCAGAATTATCACGCGGGGGAGGCTGTTTGGCTTGCCATTTGAATTATAATAAACATAAAATTGATAGTTTAGCACATCCCTCTTTGGATTTGAATATCGGTAATGAAAAATGTTTTGGTTGTCATAGCCGGTCTAGTAGAATCTCCACCAATTATGAGGGATTGTATGAAACTGTTTTATCCAAAAAAGATGTGAAAGACTCTATCAAATATCGTATTTTACTCGATGAAAGAGTTTTTGCACAAGCTGAGGATGATGTTCATCATAGAGCAGGATTGTTGTGTATTGATTGCCATTCTTCAATTGATGTGATGGGAGATGGACAAAGATACAACCACCAAAGTGATGCTGTCAAGATAAGGTGTACGGATTGTCACCCAAAAGCAGGATTTAATAAAATAAGCCGCGAGAAGGCAGGAATTATTGCAGCCAAAGATTATGTTCTGAGAAAGTATAAATATAAAAGTAAAGAATTTATAATCACACAAAGAGATTCCGTTGCATTAGTAAATACAGGGTTTGATAGTAAAGGTGCTCCTTTCTTGATTGGAAAAATCAATCAAAAAATACACCATTTGAAGACTCAGCCTGATGCTTGCCAAAAAGATAAAGTACACAGTAAGCTTGATTGTAGTATGTGTCACACCTCTTGGGTTACAAGTTGTATAGGCTGTCATACAGGATATGATGACAAAGTAAAAATAAAAGGAACAACCAAAAGAGGGAAATGGTATGAAGAAATTGGTGAGTTTAATAAATCCTTGCCTGTAATGGGAGTAAGCTTTGATGAAGAAAAAACAATAACGCCCTCAATTCCGGGAATGATAATGACTTTGGATAAAACAGGGTTTAAAGGTGAAAAATATGGACATGATTCTATTTTTCTTCGACTTTTTGCACCAATTTCTGCACATACAATTAATCCCAAATCCCGTTCTTGTAAATCCTGCCACCTCAATCCTGAGGCAATTGGGTATGGCAAAGGCACATTAATGTTTAATAAGAATACAGGTAAATGGATCTTTGAGTCTTTGTATGACATTGCGATACAAGATAGTTTGCCACAAGATGCATGGATTGGGTTTCTGTCGGCTATTGATAAAAAAAATAGGTATTCAGCTCATCAAAATTTTTATCCTTTGGATTTGGATGAACAAATTAAGGTATTAAAGGTCGGGTCATGCATATATTGTCATCCAAATAATGAAGTTCTTTTAACAAAAATAATTGAAGGGAAATATCAACAACAAATTGATAAATGCAAATATTTTATTGATAAAAATAATTAATCCGGCTTAGCCAAATTCACTTATACGCTCAAGCATTGTTTTATTTTTTATTTTAAAACTTTTACCTTTTAGTTTTATAAGCTTATCCGCTTCAAATTCTTTCAGGATGCGTATCGTATTTTCCATAGAAAGTCCCGCAAATTCTGCTAATTCTTGTCTTGATAGTGGGATTGTAAATTCAAGACATCCAAAAATATGGTTTGAGAGGCATAAAATCATGTCGGCTACCTTGCCTCTTGAATTTTTTTCGGTAATACATAGCAATCTTTTATAAAATCTAGAAGTGTTGTGATTGATATATTTTATAATTTCATTACTGAAAGCGACATTCTTTTTTAGTACCTCCTTAAATGCCGTTTTATCATATAGTTCAACCTTACATTTCTCAAGTGCAGTTACCGTATATTGATAAGTTTTATCCTCAGTATATAAACTTGATAGACCAAGGAAGTTATTATCTCTTTTAATTGTTAGTATTATTTTTTTTTGAGATCCTTCAATATATATTTTTGATATTCCTTTTTTCACAAAAATGATGCTATTACTAAGAGTACCTTGTTTGATTAAAACTTCTCCTTTGTCGTATTTTATACTCGTTTTATTGTTTTTAAGAATTAATAATTCGCTTTCTGTTAGCAATTCAAATGCCTCATTATGAGTAATATCTTTAATGCAATTTGACATATAATCTCTTGTTGTTTCGGTAAATATAAAGTATTGCTGAGATTTGTCATAATATTTTTTGATAAATATCAATAAATAAGATGCTTTATAGCAAATGATTACTCAAGGATTATAAATCAATTGAATTTAACTTTGTGTCAGAATAATCATTGGATGTTTCAATGATTTTTCAAATTTACAAAATTTAATTTTTTAAACAAAAAACTAATATCATGAAAAAGCTTTTTAATTTATTATTGGTTGTGGCATTTGTGCCTTTATTATTTACTACCGGATGTAAAAAGGATATCGTTGATGCAGAATTTGATACATTGACGGAATATGTAAAAACTAACAATTTGGATTTACCTGATATATTGAAAGGTTGGGTAAAACCCGGTTCAAAAATAGGTGTAAATACAGAAGATTACTCAGTTCCTAACTATTATATTATGGACTTCAGAAAGGCTGCTGACTTTGCAAATGGACACATCAAAGATGCACATAATGTAGTTTTTGCAAATCTTTTGGATGAAGCTAAAAAAGCCGGTGGCAAGGATATACTTTGTGTATGCTATACAGGACAGACCGCTGCCAGAGCAACCGGATTTTTAAGATTGGCAGGATACCATGCTGTTACGCTCAAGTGGGGTATGGCTGGTTGGAATGCTGATTTTGATGCTAAATGGGCTACAAATGCAAAAGATCTTAATTCTCCAAAGTGGGTTACAACCGGTGCACCTACTGCTATTTCTGAATTCGATGCACCTGATTTCACAACAGATAAAACAGATGGTAAAGATATTCTGACAGCAAGAATAAACAAAGCCATTGCTTACGATTGGACAGTTAGTAATTCCGTGGTATTAGCTAATCCTGAAAATTATTTTATAAACAATTTTTGGCCACAAGATTCTTGGGATACTTACGGACACATAGAAGGTGCCTATAGAATAAGTGATTTAAAAGCTGAAACATTAAAGAATCTTGATCCAAAAGAAACTGTTGTCACATATTGTTACACGGGACAAACATCCGCTATTACAACAGCATGGCTGCAAGTAATGGGTTTTGACAAAGCTAAGAGTTTACTATTTGGAGCAAATGGAATTGTTCATTCAAAACTTGTAGTTGGAACAGTTGGCAAAGCAGCAGCTAAATCTTGGCATGGAGCAGGAAGTGCCAGCACATTGAATTACGGATACGTGAAATAAAAATACTATTTTGATTTACTAAAATTATAGCCTGTCTGTGCAATCAACGGGCGGGCTATTTTAAAAAATAGTACAACTTGACTTTTTTCAACAATTTAAAACTAATGTTATGATTAAGATAAAATTTATAATTGCACTTCTTATTACACTATTTGCTACTCAAGCCATGTTTTCACAAGGTTGTGAAGAGCCGGGTGAAGGTGATGGCATCAATATTTTTGGTTATATTCAACCACAATTTGAATACAATTTTTATGGCAAAGACGGTGTTTTTAATAAAAACGCTGACAAAAGCGGATTTTATTTCCAAAGGGCAAGATTGGGAGTTCTGGGAAATATTCCATACGATTTCAGTTACTATTTTGTGATGGAATTTTCGCCTGAAAGAGGTATGGGAATCAACGATGCTTTTGTCACTTACAATAGGTTTGGTCCTTACTTGAAAGTTTCGATGGGACTGTTCAAAACTCCTTTTGGATTAGAGCAAATGACAGGATGCCACAAGTTGACATCTATTTACCGATCTCATGTCGTTGATGAATTGGCAGGACCTATAAGAGATATGGGAATTATGCTTTCTGGTGGAACAGGAGAGAAAAAAATATTCGGTTTGAAAGCTAAAAACATTTTTGGATACCAATTTGCCATTGTTAATGGTGAAGGAAGAAATACTAAAGATATTGACAATAGAAGATCATATATTGGAAGATTTACATTTCATCCTTTTGATTTTATTTCTATTGGAACAAGTTATAGATACAGCAATTTTAAACCTCTAGCCGAAGGAACTGAAAAAGACGATTATGGTACCAGATTAGGTTATGAGCTTATGTTGAAATACAAAGGCTTCAAATTATCGGGGGAAATGATTTCCGGAAGTGATGTTGGTACAATTAAATCAGGTGGTGGATGTAGCGGGTTGCCGGTGACATACGAGGAAGGTTCTGTTGACAAAAGCGGATATTACTTCATGGCGTCATACAAAACTCCTTGGAATATCGAACCTGTGATTAAGTATGAATCATATGATCCAAATCTTGATCCCAAAGAAGGAAAAGAGGATGCATTTTCAACAATGACTTTTGGAATGAATTATTTTTTCAATGAGTGGACCAGACTACAAGTCAATTATCTATACAATGCTGAAGAAAAGGAAAAAAGAAATGACAGACTGGTTATTCAAGTACAAGCAGTAATTAAATAAAAAAACTAAATCAATAAAAATGAAAACATATAAATTATTAGGAGTAATATCCTTGATAGTAATGATGGTCATCGGTTTGACCGCTCAAGGGGACATAATCACGGCAAAACAATTCAAAGAATTGAAGAAAAGTACCGATAATTTGGTAATTGTCGATGCAAGCAAAGCTAAACTTTACAAAAAAGCACATATAAAAGGAGCCGTAAATATACCGTATAAAGTACTGAATCTTGACAAAGGCGTTGGTGAAGTAGCAGGTTTGCTTAAGCCTGTTGAAGATGTTGCTAAATTACTTGGTGACAAAGGAATTAGCAATACAGATATGATAGTTGTATATGACGAAGGAAGCCAAAAATATTCTTCAAGAGTCTATTGGGTGCTAAAATACCTCGGCGCAAAGAATGTAAAATTATTGCACAAAGAAAATAAAGCGTGGAGAAAAGCGCGTATTCCATTGACATCTTCCCCAACAAAACTCGATGCTAAAACTTTTGAGGTAGAGATAAACAATGATGTATTTGCTGATATTCCATTTATTGAATCAAATAAAGATATTGTTTTAGTCGATGCGAGAGGCAAGAAAGAATTTACCGGTACCGGAGACAAGAAAAAAACAAAATATAGCAAAGGACATTTACCCGGTGCAGTCAACTTATTCTTCAAAGATGTACAAAATGAAGACAAATCATTTAAAAGCGTTGAAGATATGACTAAAATCGCTGAAGATTTGGGCTTCACAAAAGACAAAACATATGTTGTTTATTGCAAAACAGGCATAAAGGCAGCAGTAGTTTATAATGCATTGAAAAACGTATTGGGATATCCAAATGTAAAGCTATATGACGGAGCTTATCTGGAATGGGAAAAGAAAGGCAAGCCTATTGAGAAATAATACCAAATTAATATCAAAATGTACTGAATAAATTCTAAATATTCTAAATATTTTTTTGTTATTCAAATTTTAAAATTTTTTGCATAACCATAGTTATGTAAATAATTTTAAAAGCAGAGGAACATAAAAAGATAACGAATTTATCGGGTATTTTGGTTTTAATTTGGTATAAAAGCGGAGTGATATCAAGTTTTTGTTAGTAAAGGCTGGTTCTATTGAAAGAATCAGCCTTTTCTGTATTCACAGAAAACATCAAAGTTCCTCCTTTAGATACTTTGCCGTATGGCTTTTTTCACAATCCAATATACCTTCGGTTTTGCCTTGGTACAGGACTTCGCCCCCCTCATTTCCTCCTTCAGGCCCTAGGTCGATTATATAATCTGCGGACTTGATAATATCCATATTGTGTTCTATTACCAATATGGTATTGCCTCTATCTACCAGTTTATTCAGTACATTAATCAGATGCTTTATATCTTCAAAATGCAGTCCTGTTGTCGGTTCATCAAGAATATAGAAAGTTTTTCCCGTATCTCTTTTGGAAAGCTCTTCTGCGAGTTTAACTCTTTGCGCTTCACCACCGGATAATGTCGTCGCTTGTTGTCCCAATGTAATATAACCAAGGCCTACTTCCAAAAGGGTCTTTAGTTTTCTTTTGAGTGTGGGTACTGCTTCGAAGAAATCATAAGCTTCTTCTACAGTCATATTGAGTACATCCGAAATAGTCTTTCCTTTATATAGTACTTCCAATGTTTCCCTGTTGTATCTTCTTCCTCCACAGTCTTCACAATCGACAAATACATCAGGTAAAAAATTCATTTCGATTTTCATTTTACCACTTCCTTGGCAAGTTTCACATCTTCCACCCTTGACATTAAATGAAAAGCGTCCCATAGTATATCCCCTTATCTTAGCATCAGGGGTAATGGAAAACAATTTCCGGATATGGGTAAATAGTCCGGTATATGTTGCCGGATTTGACCTTGGCGTTCTTCCAATAGGCTTTTGGTCGATCTCTATTATTTTATCTATATTCTCAAGACCTTTAAGGGACTCAAAAGGTAGAGGTTTTTTTATACTTTTGTGTAGCTTTTGACGAATATAGGGATACAAAGTATCATTGATAAGTGTTGATTTTCCACTTCCTGATACACCGGTCACGCATATAAAGCTTGCAAGCGGCAATTTTATTGATACGTTTTTAAGGTTATTACCGGTCGCTCCTTCAAGGATTATAAATTTTTTATTACCTTTTCTTCTTTTCTTTGGTACAGGTATTTGCTTTCTTCCACTCAAATAATCCGGTGTGATCCCCTTAAACTTGACAAAATCTTTGGGTGTGCCTTGGGCAATTACCTCGCCACCGTGTTTTCCGGCTCCGGGTCCCAAATCAAAAAGATAATCCGACTCAAGCATAATCTCTTTATCGTGTTCGACTACTATAACGGTATTGCCGATATAGGTAAGCTCCTTCAATGCATCTATCAATCTCTTGTTGTCTCTTGAATGTAAACCTATACTGGGTTCATCGAGTATATACGTGATGCCTGTAAGTTTTGAGCCGATTTGAGTAGCTAATCTGGTTCGTTGGGCTTCTCCTCCGGAAAGAGTCCTGGTAGGTCGATTCAAATTCAAATACCCAAGACCGACTTGGAGCAAAAAATCTACTCTGGTCAAAAGTTCTTTGAGGATTTCCTTAGCTATTGCACTTTGTTTATTGGACAATTTTTGGTTGATATTGCTTAGCCAATGGTACAATTCATTCAAATCCATTTCGGCTATATGACCGATATGTTTATTGTCGATTTTAAAATGAAGTGATTCTTTTTTCAATCTAAAGCCTCCGCATTCATCACATGTCACTACCGACATATACTCTTCTGCCCATGAGCGAATCTTTTCAGAACTTGTATTCTCGTACCACCTTTTTATCATATTTACAAGCCCTTCATAAGCCAAATCGTAGGTATATTCTGTCAATCCAAAATTAAAATCGTATTGAAAATCTTCATTGCCACCGTACAATATCACATCCAATGCTTTTTTGGGTATTTTATTAATTGGAGTATCATAATCAAATTTGTACTTCTTTGCTATTTCTTTTAATTGTTTAAATGTCCAAGTATCACGTACTTCACCAAATGGAGCTATCCCTACTTCGTTGATTGTTTTACTCCAATCAGGAATCACTTTTTCAAGATCTACATTATTTACTTTTCCCAATCCCTTGCATTTTGGACAAGAACCGTAAGGAGTATTGAATGAAAACGAATTTGGAGATGGTTCTTCATATGAAATACCTGAATCGGGACACATCAAGCTTTTGCTGAATGGATAGACTTTATCAGCTTGCAAATCTGCAATCATAACCAGATTATCACCTATTTTCATGGCGACTTCAATAGATGAAGACAGTCTTTCTTTTTTGGTTTTATCAACGATTATTCTATCTATCACTACTTCCACATCATGGGTCTGATATCTATCCAATTTATATCCCGGCTTGATATCGACAATATTGCCATCAACCCTGGCTTTGGTATAGCCTCGTTTTCGTATTTGATCAAAAAGTTCCCTGTAATGTCCTTTTCTTCCCCTGACCATTGGAGCCAATACGGCAATTTTTTTCTTATCGAATTCTTTAAGAATAACATCATTTATCTGTTCTTCGGTATATTTTATCATTTTTTTGCCGGTCATATACGAATACGCTTCTCCGATTCTGGCAAAAAGAAGTCTAAGAAAATCATAAATCTCGGTTGTAGTCCCGACAGTTGATCTGGGATTCCAGCCTGTAGATTTCTGTTCGATGGAAATCACGGGACTGAGTCCGGTTATTTGTTCTACATCAGGTCGTTCCATCTTGCCCAAAAACTGTCTGACATAAGCACCAAATGTCTCCATATAACGTCTTTGACCTTCTGCATATATAGTGTCAAATGCGAGTGAGGATTTGCCGCTTCCGCTTATACCGGTTATCACGACCAGTTTGTTTTTTGGTATATTTACATCAATATCCATCAGGTTATTTTCCCTGGCGCCTATTACCGATATATGCTTATTTTTTACAGACAAGATATTTAATATTTATAATTAATACCAAATTAACTCTAAAATGACGCACATATTACATTTTAATTTTACAATATTTTCATTAAAAATACTCGCCATAGCTAGGCTATTCCTGTGTTTTTTAACTCAATCTTGAAAAATTAATTCTATAATATTTATACGACATCTTAAATTTAATTTGGTATAAAATGTTAATTGAATAGACAAACGGACAAAGATATATCTTTTTTGAAAACTTGCAAATAAAAAATTGAAAGAGGTGCATTTCATTTTTTAAAATACTATCATCCGTTTTGTATCAACAAATTCATCTACTTCAAGTCTGTAAAACAATATTCCGGTCGCAGACAAATCTTTCTTTTCGATTTTGACTTGATTGATACCGCCTTTTGCCATTCCTGCATATGATTTTATCTCCTCTCCCGTAATATCAAAAATCGACAGTTTGTATTTTGATGCTTTTGGCAATCTAAACTCGATTTTTGATGATTTTGAAAAAGGATTTGGAACATTCTGGCATAACTTATATTTTGGAGATGAATTTACTTGAGTTATTGCATCTGTATTTATGATTTCAAGGGATATTTTTGATGTTTTCAATTCATCACCTCTATATGCTTCGGATTTTAATAATAAATTATCTACTTGCAATAATTTATCTAATTCGGAATCAGCATTAGCCATTAGTTTCAGTGCAAACAATGCTTCGTCTTTACCAAATGAAGATGCTCGAAAATCAGCTATACCTAATAGCAAATTTCCTAAGATTTCATTATAATTATTTTCATATATTTCCAAAGCTCCGTTTTCTATTCCAATAAATTCTGCTCCGTGAATATACAGAGATAATTGTAATCCAAAAACATCATTGAAATTACCGGAATAAACCGGCACAATAACAGTATCTCCCTTAGCAAATTTTTGATTTTTAATCACAAGATCCAGCGTTTGTGTATCCTGTGGT
Source organism: Saprospiraceae bacterium (assembly GCA_027008645.1). GTDB lineage: Bacteria > Bacteroidota > Bacteroidia > Chitinophagales > Saprospiraceae > JADJGA01. The sequence continues at coordinate 1,691 of JALVEE010000149.1, read as the reverse complement.
ATCGAATCGACAATACTATTATCCGTATCACCGATTTTAAGGGCATAAAAATCTATGTCATCTACGTCATTGTTAAATAAATCTACTTTTTGTATTCTCGCTTCATCTAATTCTTTTAATGCTTGTGCCGGATTTGCAAATTCATAATCCTTTGATATCGCTATCCATGAATTGTTTTCAAATTCTGTTTCTTCTCTAAGGAGTATTTTCAAGAGGGAATTTATATCTGAAATAGTAATACTGCCATCGTTATTGGCATCCATAGATAGTAAGTTGTACGGTGAAGCCGGCTGTTTTAATCCCAGCAAAAACAATTTCATCAGAATCATATCCCTAATATTGATTCCTCTGAGGTAATTGCTGTCGAGAGTTCCCGAAATAGTATATGAACCTTCTTTTAGATTAAAGTCATAATATCCGCCATCTGTTTTAGTATTTTTTATAATTACGGTATCTTCTGCTATCATATTCATACCGTTAAATCGTATATCGGAATTCAAATATGTTACTCTTCCGTTTAGATTATAAAAATGTTCGCCTTCTAATATTATTTTTATAGGAGAGAAAGCATAATTATTGTCATCACATTCTTCGTCATAGGCGAATTTATCCCAAACGTAAATTCTAACAGGTAAATTTTTAGGATTGGCATCTTCTGTAAATTTCAATATTCTGCGTTGAGATGTGTTTTTTTCCGGTATCCATGCATCGGCTTCTCCTTGTAAAAATGCTTCATTTGTACTAATGTTTCCGGTTTTTGGATCAAAGAAATACTTGCCGTATTTTACGAATTGTTTTTCCCACTTTGAAGTATTTTCCCAAAGTTTTGGTATATAATCGGTAAATGTAAAATAGAGCTTATCTTTTGTAGCACAATTATCAATTGAAGCGATACAGCCTTCACAACCTCCCTTATCAAAATCAACTGCATTTATCTCCACAATTCCATAATCCAAATAAACTACCGACACATCGGAAGTTATAGGGGTAGGAGCTGTTTTATCAGCAACAGCAAAATATTGTTCGACTGTTTTTACATTGCCACAATGTCCTCTCACCGTCCATTTAACCTTATAATGTCCTTCGCTAAGACCCGATAGCAAATATAGCGATGCAATATCCGTACTGTCTATATTATCCTTTTGAATATCACCTACAACTCCTTGAATGGGATGAGGAAGATAATTGTAAGAATACTGAACAGTAATCCAAGTATCAACATTTGTAACGATATATTTCCATTGTGCATTATTGTCTAAGCCGCAAGAATCAATTAATCTGGCAGACAATACTACATCTTGAGTATAACAATCTTCAATGCCAATACAAGAATTCTCAACCACAACATCGATAAGATTCTTTTTTGTAACCACGATATTTTGAATATATCTGTAGTAACCATCATTAACCAAATTCGAGCAATCTATGTGACCATTTGCAATCGAGTCCATATTTGATTCCGCTTGACTACCAGGATCGTATTTACACCAATCAATAACAGCCCATTCACGTATCAATTTGAATCTGTGACTATCCTCAACAATAGTGTCTTCTTTGACGATTTCCGCAGTTATATCATTACAATGATCGTCAGTCCATGTAGGTGTTTCAAGATTATCCAAATCCTTATATAAAATATCAATATCCCTTTCAGGGAAAACAATTGTACAAGGATTAAACACTTTGTCGGG